>NZ_BAAGXT010000015.1:0-120444 GCF_054779695.1 Nocardiopsis coralliicola
CGCCGAGGCCGGCCGCGGTGCGCACGGCCCGCGCGAGCGCCTCCGCGTCAGCCGCATCGGCAACGGCGGCCACGTGCGCGTCCGGGCGCAGCAGCCATACCTCGCCCGGGGCGGCACCGAGCGCTGCGGCGCAGCCGCCGTCCGGATCGAGCGCGGCGGTGTGCACCGGAACGGCGCCCCCGAGGGCGGCCGCAGCGGCGGCAGGCACGGGACCCGCACCGACGACGAGTGCCGTCAGGCCGCCTCCGGCGCGGGAGAGGGCGCGCAGCCGGCACGGGCCCGTACCCGCTCCCCGGGCGGCGGCGGGCGCCGAGGCCGCCTCGGCCGCGGAGAGGACGGTGTCGGGCACCAGCACGCCCGGACCGGGGGTGCAGCGCGCGCCGCGGGGCGGCCGGCGCGCCGGCGGGCGCTCGGGATGCGCAGCGACGAGCGGCGACCCGGGATACCAGAACGGCTCCGACAGCCGGCCCGAGTCCACCTGCGGATGCACCGACGCGTCGTCCACCGCGCGCCGGAGCACGTCTGTGCGGTGCGCCGCCGCGCCGGGGCCGCGCGGCACGAGGAACTCCATGGTGGCGCCGGTGATATCGGCGTTCTCCTGAGCGGCCGCGCGCCGCTCGGCGTGGTAGCTCTCCAGCAGCGCCTCTTCGGCGCCCCACCCGCGGGCGGCGAAGGCGATCTTCCAGGCCGCGTTCTCGGCGTCGTGCACCCCCGAGTTGAGGCCGCGCGCACCGAAGGGGGCGTACAGGTGGGCGGCGTCGCCGGCGAGCAGGACCCGGCCGATGCGCATGCGGTCCGCGACGCGGGTGTGGAACCGGTAGACGGTCCGCCACACCACCTCGTAGGGCCGGTCGCCGATGATCTGCCGGATGCGCCGGTCCAGCCCGCCTTCGGCCTCCTCGGCTTCCAGGTCGAAATCGGGCGGCACCTGCCAGTCGATCCGGAAGACCGAGTCCGGGCAGGGGTGGATGAGCACCTGGCGGCCGGGGTTCCACTCCGGGTCGAAGTAGAACCGCCGCTCGCGCTCCCAGCCGGGCAGGTCGGCGCGGATGTCGCAGATGAGGAAGCGGTCGTCGAAGCTCTCCCCGTCCAACCGGACGCCGAGCGCGGTGCGCACCGCCGATCCGTGCGCGCCGACGCAGGCGACGGCGTAGGCGCCGCGCAGCCGCACCTCGCCGCCGGGGCCGGTGCAGACCGCAGTGACGCCCGCGCCGTCCTGCTCGATGCCGGTGACACGGTGCCGCCACAGCACGGCGGCGCCCTGCTCGGCGAGGCAGGCGTCGAGGATCTCCTCGGTGCGCCCCTGGGAGATGTTGACGAACGGCGGCAGCGGCGCGGGGACCGCTCCGGAGCCGCCGCTGCCGGGCGCCGCCACCGCGAACAGCTCGTGCTCCCGGTAGAACGTGCGCGCCGTGCTCCAGGTGAGCCCTTCGCGCGCCACGGCGCCGGCGCCCACGGACTCCCACACGTCGAGCACGTCGCCCTGCTGCACGATCGCCTTGGAGCCGACCGGGTCGCGCCCCTCCGCTGCGTCCACCAGGACCGGCTGCAGACCGTGCCGGGCCAGCAGCAGCGCCGCTGTCTGGCCGACCGGACCGGCGCCGAGCACCAGCACCCGCGTGCGGCCCGCGCCGCGCGGCCGCGGCACCGCTTCCGCCGCCCCCTGCCCTGCCTCCGCCATCTCCGCCTCCTCCTCTGCTGCCCGGCCCCGGCCGCGGCGGGTCAGTCCTGCAGCTGGTCCCAGACCTCGCGGTCGCGCTCGGCGGTCCAGACCACCGGCCGCTCGATGCCGGAGAGCTCGTCCCACAGCCGGGACACGTCGAAAGGCAGGCAGTGCTCGAAGATCGGCCAGTGCCCGTAGGCGGGAGCGAGGGCCGCGTGCGCGGCGCCGAACGCCTCCTTGAGGGTGCCGCCGCGCTCGTGCACGGCGCCCACCTCGGCGATCATCGTGGTGAGGAAGCCGCGGGTCTGGGCAACGGCGGCGCCGACGGCGGCGGTCCCGCGGGTGACACCGCCGCGGCCTCCGACGAGGGTCTCGGCGCCGAGCGCCTCAAGGCGGTCCAGGGTGGCGCCGGACCACTCGCGGTGGTAGGCGTCGCCGGTGTAGAGGGCGGCTTCGGCCTCGACGAGGTCGCCGGCGAACAGGATGCGCTGCTGCGGGAGCCAGGCCACGATGTCGCCCTCGGTGTGGCCGCGGCCGAGGTGGGCCAGGACCAGGCTGCCGCGGCCGCCCCCGAGCTCGATGGCCATCCGGTCGGCGAAGGTCACGGTGGGCCAGGTGAGGCCGGGCACCGAATCGGCGCCCTTGGCGAGCCGCGGCATGCGGCCGAACTCGCTGGCCCAGTCGGCCTCGCCGCGCTCGGCGATGAGCGCGGCCGTGTTCTCGTGCGCGACGATCGCCTCGGCACCGAACGCGCTCGCGCCCAGGACCCGGACCGCGTGGTAGTGCGAGAGCACCAGGTAGCGGATCGGCTTGTCGGTGTGCCGGCGCAGCTCAGCCAGCCAGGGCCGGGCCGCCTCGGGCGTGGCGAGCGCCTCGAAGCAGACGAGGAAGTCCTCGCCCTCGACCGCGCCGATGTTGGGGTCGCCCTCGGCGGTGAGGGCGTACACGCCGTCGGCGAGCACCTCGAAGGTCTGCTCCTTCTCGGCGAGGTCGGCCGAGGAGGCGAAGGGCTTGGGCATGGCGGTGTTCCTCCGTTCCGGCCCGGCTGCGCGGGCAGGGTGTGCGGCGCCCCGGCGGGGCGGTCCGGCTGCCTGGGCCCGGGTGACGCGCGCCACAGGTCCGGCTTCAACGGTGTCACCGGGCGCGGCCATAGGTAAAGCACAGGAATCCGCGGAATCTCATCAGGAATCCTTATGACGGCCGCTGCCGGCCGATGCCCCGGCCCGGCGTCCTTACCGCGGGTTCACCGCGCGAACCGGTAGGAAGGGAGGATGGGGGGCAGGGGAGGCAGGGGCCCTGTGGGACGGGCCACCGCCACCCGCTGGGCGGAACGCCGGGCCCGCGGCGGAACGTCTTACCCCTGAACGACGACGGGCCGGCGGAACCGGCCCTGACGGCACGCGGCTGTCCGCCCCGGGCGGCCCGGAGAGACGAGGAACCCCCGTGAACGAACCGCCGACGCTGCTCCACCGCCTCAGCGACGCGTCCTGGCGCATACTCGTGGTCGGCTCGGTCATCGTGGTGGCCCTGTGGGGGCTGGCCTACGTCAAGGTCGTCACGATCCCGGTGATCCTCGCCGTCTTCCTGACCGCGCTGCTGATGCCGGTCTGCCACTGGCTGCGCCGGCGCGGCCTCGGCCGCGGGCCGGCGACGGCGGTCAGCGTCATCGGCGCGGTCGTGGTACTGGGCGGCGTCGTCACGCTGGTGGTGCAGCCCGCGATCTCCGGGTTCTCCGGCATGGTCGACAGCCTGGTGCGCGCGCCCGAGGCGGTCCGGTCGACGCTGCAGGCGTTCGGCCTCGACCCGATGCTGCTGGACAGCATGCTCGACTCGGCCACCCAGCAGGCCATGACCGCGATCGAGCAGAACCGCCAGCAGCTGGTCACCGGTGTCTGGACGGCCGGCGCCGCGGCGCTCGACGTGGTGGTCGGCTTCGTGCTGGTGATCGTGCTGACGATCTACTTCGTGCACTCCGGCGACAAGCTGGTGGAGTGGCTGTCGACGCTGGTGCCGCAGAACTCGCGGCCCGGCCTGCGCGCCACCGGCGACACCGTCTACGGCGTGGTCGGCCGCTACATCCGCGGCGTGGCCGGCGTCGGCTTCATCGACGCCATCGGCATCGGCATCCCGCTGCTGTTCATCATCGACCCGGGCATGGTCCCGACACTGGTGCTGCTCACCTTCCTCGGCGCGTTCGTGCCGATCGTCGGCGCGTTCGTCTCCGGCCTGCTGGCGGCCCTGGTCGCGCTGGTCACCGAGGGGCTGGTCGCGGCGCTCATCGTGGTCGCGGCGGTGCTCATCGTGCAGCAGCTGGAGAGCAACATCTTCGCGCCGCGCATCTACGGCCGCGCGCTCGACCTGCCCAGCGCGGTGGTGCTGGCCTCGGTGTCGGCGGGCGCCGTCATCGGCGGCATCCTCGGGATGTTCCTGGCAACGCCGGTGGCGGCGGTCGTCGCGGCGCTGCTGCGCGACCGTCCGTTCGTCGTCGACGAGCGCGGCGGGCCGGACGACGCCCAAACCGGGGCCTCGGCACTGTCCCCGGAGGCGGCCGCACCCCTGGATCCCGCGGTGGCGGGCCTGCCGTCCGGCACAGGGCCGGATCAGGACGGGGGCGGCGGCTCAGCGGCCGGCGGCGGCGCTGCCGGCGGCTCCGGAAGCACGAAGAGGCCCAAGCGCCAGCGGAACAAGGGCGCCAACGGCAAGCAGGCGGATGGAAAGGGCTCCGGCTCCGGCGAGGAGCCCCCGGGCGGCAAGGACTGACGCGGCGGGACACCTCCGCGGAGAGTGCGGCTGCACGGGCCGGACCGGCGCTGACCGGTCCGGCCCGCGCATTCTCCACCCGTGCCGCGCAGCTCCGGCGGCCCGCCGCGCCCTCTGCGCCGCACCCCGCCGACACGGCCGCAGGCTCTTGACAGCGCCGTGATGCGCGTCACACACTCCACGGGTCCCGGTTCGGCGTTGCGCACCCCTTGGAGCCAGGCATGGGCGACCGTCTCCGGATGTCCCGCCAGCAGCGGCGCGTCGCCATGGCGACGACGGTCGGCACCACCATCGAGTGGTACGACTTCTTCATCTACGCCAACGCCGCGGCCCTGGTGTTCGCCGGATCGTTCTTCTCCCCGCTCCAGGGGATCGCGGCCACCCTGGCGTCGTTCGCCACGATCGGGATCAGCTTCCTGGTCCGGCCGCTGGGCGCGGTGGTGATGGGCGCGGTCGGCGACCGGTACGGCCGCCGTGTCGTCCTCATCGTCACCCTGGTGCTGATGGGCGGCGCCACCACCCTGATCGGGCTGCTGCCCACCTACGCGACGATCGGCGCCGCAGCGCCGCTGCTGCTCATCCTGCTCCGCATCGTGCAGGGCTTCTCCGCCGGCGGCGAGTGGGCGGGCGCGGCGCTGATGGCCGTCGAGCACGCGCCGGCCGCACGGCGCGGCCGCTTCGGATCGTTCCCGCAGCTCGGAGTCCCCGCCGGGATGCTGCTCGCGTCGGCCGCCAGCCTCGGCCTGATCCTGCCGATGGGCGAGGACGCCTACCTGGCGTGGGGCTGGCGGATCCCGTTCCTGCTGAGCATCGTGCTGCTGCTGGTGGGCCACTACGTCCGCCGCCGGGTGGAGGAGAGCCCGGTCTTCGCCGAGATGGAGCGCGCCTCCGCCACCGAGCGGGCGCCGCTGCCGGTGCTGTTCCGCCGCCACCCGGTGGCGCTGATCCAGGCGGCGCTGCTCTTCGTGGGCCAGAACGGGCTGGGCTACATGCTGGTCGGCGGCTACCTGCTGAACTACACCACCGAACAGCAGGGCATGGACAAGACCGTCGTCCTGCTGTTCCTGATGGCGGCCTCGGTCGCGTGGATCGCCTCCACCTGGTACGGCGCGGCGCTGTCGGACCGCATCGGCCGGCCGCGCACGTTCGTGATCGGCTACGCCGCGGTCATCGTGTGGCTGCTGCCGATGTTCTGGCTGGTGGGAACGGGCCGCTACGGGGCAGTGCTCGCCGCGCTGCTCGTGTTCGGGCTCCTCATGGGCCTTTCCTACGGCGCGCTCGCGGCACTGTACGCCGAGCACTTCCCGGCGCCGGTCCGGCTGAGCGGGGCCTCCATCGCCTACGCGATCGGCGCGATCCTCGGCGGCGCGTTCGCCCCGATGATCGCCACCTGGCTGGAGTCGGAGCTGCAGAGCGTACTCGCCGTCGCCGGCTACCTGGCCGTGCTGGCGGCGATCAGCCTCGCGGTCGCCTTCACCTTTCCGGACCGCCGCGGCGCCGACCTGTCGTTCCGCGGCGACGCCCCGGAGCGCACCTCCGGGGCCGCCTGAACCCGCGGCCGGGCGGCGGCCTCCACCCTCCGCTCCGGCTGTGGCCTGACGCGCTGGCCGGCGCCTGCCCTACCGGGCTCAGACGGGGATCACCTCGAAGGCGACGGCGTAGTCGGTACCGCAGCGCGCACCGGTGTCGGCGGCCAGCTGGCGCAGCATGGCCCGGTGGTCGAAGCCGTCGCCGAGCGCCGCCATGTACACCTCGTGGGCGTCCAGCGACGCCATCCCGGTCTCCAGCTGCTCGGCGGTGAACGGCGCGTAGTGGCTGGCCCGCGGCGATCCGGAGAACGCCGCGTAGCGCACGCCGGTCCAGGGCGCCAGGCCCTCGTCGGCCAGTTCGGGGAAGACCCAGCGGTTGGCGGCGTCGCGCACCGCGTCCACCAGTGCTGCTCCGAGGACCCGGTGGTCGGCGTGGTTGACGAAGTCCGCGCCGGCGAAGTTCTCCCGGAAGTTGATGGAGACGACCACGTCCGGCCGGTGCGCGCGGATCGCGCGGGCCAGCGCGCGGCGCAGGCTGAGGCCGTACTCCAGAGTGCCGTCGGGGAAGTCGAGGAACTCCACCCCGGCGGCGCCGACGACGCGCGCCGCGGCGAGCTGCTCTTCCGTGCGCAGCGGGCCGGCCTCACTGGGCGGCACGGTGTCGATGCCGGCCTCGCCGCGGGTGGCCAGCAGCTCGCGCACCTTCTTGCCTTCCTCGGCCCAGCGGGCGATCACCGATGCGGTGCCGAATTCCAGGTCGTCGGGGTGCGCCACGACGGCGAGGACGCGGGTGAAGTCTTCGTCCAGCGGTGCGAGCGGTCCGGTGGACGCGCTCTGCGAGTCGGTCGCCATGGCAGCACTCTGGCGTGCCCCCGGACTGATGTCCAGGGAATGCGCGCCGGGTCGGCCCCGCTTCCCCGCGGTCCCGCCGCCGGCAGCCGAGCACTGGACCGCTCCGGCGGCGGCCGAGATCAGGGCAGACACGTGAAGCTGCTGCTGCCCCGCAGCGCGCGGAGGCGGCACCGGCCGCCGAGTGGTGCCCGGCGGCCGGTGCCGGTCAGCGCAGCGCGGCAGCGAAGGCATCCGGCCGGCGCGCCCGTACGCTCACCCGGCAGAGAACGCGGCGGCGAGGCTGCGCTCCTCCACGTCGAAGTGCGCCTCCAGGGCGGCGATGATCGCGTCGACGCGCGACAGCACCGACCCCCGCTCCGCCGCGGGGTCGGACACCAGGTCGCGGAACTCCGCGACGAGTGCGGCGACGGCGGTGTGCTCCTCGGCCAGCTTCGCGATGGCGGGCTCCAGCGACGGGTCGGCCTCCAGCAGGGCGGGGAACATCATGGTGTCCTCGCCGGTGTGGTGGTGGTGCACGCCGTCGCACACCGCCAGGCAGTTGGCGCGCAGCTGCGCGCCGAGCGACCCCGGCCCGGAGCGGTCGACCTCCGCGCGGACGAGGGCGAGCTCGCGGCGGAAGGCGGCGTGCACCGTGGGCAGGTACTCCGACGGAGCCATCTCCACCGGCCGCGCCCTGGTCGCCTTCAGGGCGACGACCGGCAGCACCCGGTCGGTGCGCGCCTGGTACTCGGCCCAGCCCGGGTCGGCTTCGGCGGCCCGGGCGAACAGGCGGTCCCGCTCGGCGCCCTCCAGCGGGACCGCCTGCGCGGTCCGGATGAACAGCCCGTCCTCCACGGTCACTTCGGGGTGGGCGACCAGGTTGCGGTACCACTGCGGGTGCCGGTCGGCGCCCATCGCCGAGGCGATGACGAGGTCCCGGTCGCCGTCGACGAGGCGGCCGAGCGGGACGGTGTGCTGAGTGCCGGTGCGCGCGCCGCGGGTGGTGAGCAGGAGCAGGCGCGCCCCTTCGAAGGGGCCGCCGACGCGGCCGTGGTTGGCGCGGAATTCTTCGATGATCGCAGCATTAAAGGCGGTGGACATAGATCTCCCCGGGGCCTGGCGCCCGCGCGGATAAGGGCACACGCGGACGCGGAAATGAGCACGCGCGAAAAGGCGGTGCAGAGTGTGGATGGCGAAACGCGCAGAACAGCGCCGGAACCGGCGCCGGACGCCGAAGGGGCGTCGCGCGGAAGGGTCAGATCTGCCCGATGTACCGTTGCATCACGGAGACATCTCCCAAGTTCGGGTGCTTACCCCGACTGCCGTACACGCGGCCGCCGCGATAGAGCACCGCCCCATAATGCCCGGACAGCGGGACACCGTCAAACCCGGCTCGGGCTCCGCGGCTGCCGCCCGCCCCCTTCCGGCCGCACCGCCGGATGCCATTGGCCGAATGGCGGCCCCAGACAGCAAATACTTGCCGGAAAGAGACTGTCCGCGGCTGTTGCCGGCGGGTATATGTCCTCCGCCGGGCAGCGACCGCCCGGTGCGGTCGCGCCGTTTTCCGACGTCGACCGGGCCGCGCCGACGGATGGAATATGGACGCCCACTTTCCCGACCCCGAAAACGGAGCACCCTGGCCGGATCTGGACGCGCGCTTTCCCGCGGCGGCCAATTGGGAGCGCTTCATCGACCCGGCCCTGCCGGACGGCGCCTTCCTGCCGCGCCCTGACGCTCCGCGCCCCGCGCCCAGCGCCGCGGTACGCCGGCAGTGGACGGCCTGGCAGGACGCGCTGCTGAGCGGGCAGTGCCCGGCGGCGCGGCCGCGCATGCTGGTCGCTGCGGGCCGGCTGCCGGTGCGGGCGCCCGCCTTCGATCCGCTGGCCCCCTGGCCGGAGCTGCGCCGGTACTGCATCGCCGGCTGGCCGCTCTTCGTGCGCTGGCTGCGCACGTTCCGGCGCACGTTGGCGGCCCAGGCGCCGACGCTGCCAGGCGGTCTGCCCGCCGAGGCGGTCCGGGCGATGGACCCCGCGCGGGTGGCGCGGATCCGTGTGGTGGGGCTGGCCGACCCTGCGGTGCTGAGTGAGCGGCCCGGCGACGCGACGATCACCCTGGCCTTCCTCACCTCTGCGGGCTACCCGCCGTGGCTGAAGTCGTTCGCGTCGGCCGCGCCGCCCCGCCGGGCGGGGTCGGGGTGGTTCACCGGCGGCCCCGCCGTCGCGCCGCCGCCGCCCGATATCGGCGGGCACCGCGTGCGGGCGCGCGCCACCGCGCGCGCGGCCTGGCTCGCGTTCGCCGATCCGGGGGTGGCCGACTCCGACCTCGCCGCGTGCCCGGCGGGGCGGCCCGAGCCGGGCGACCGGCTGCGCGCGGAGTGGGCCGAATGGGCGGAGTGGGCAGCACGGCGGGCCGGCCCAAGCGGCGGCTCCGGGGAGTCGGAGGACACCGAGGGCGAAAGACCCGGCGGCGGGCCGCGGCCGGATTCGGCGCCGCGGTTCGCTGACCTCGCGCCGTGGCCGGCCGTGCGGGCGTACGCGCGCGCCACCTGGCCGTGCTTCGAGGCGTGGCTGCCGCGCGCCCAGCGGCACGCCGAGGCGGCCGCCCGCACCGCGGAGCGCCGCATCGCCGACCTGCATGCGCTGCATCCGCGGTGGAGCAAGGCGTCGCTGCGCACCGACGTCATCGAGGTCGCCCCGCTGCACACCGCCGGCGTCCTCTACGAGGAGCCGGGGCGGGCCGTGGTCGCGGCCGGCCTGGTCGCCTCGCCGGAGTTCGCCGAGTGGGCGCTGGCCTTCACCGCGGACCGGACCGCCGAGCGGCGCCCGGGCGGCGGCACCGGCCGGGCGGCCGACCGGGCCCGGGAGCGGCCGGCGGACGTGCGCCGCGGCCGCCTCTGGGCCGGCCGGGACACCGCCGGCGGAGCGGAGGGCGCGGAGGGGGACGGCGAAGCCGGCGGCACTGCTGGCGGCACCGGAGGCGGACCGGCATAGTGCGCACCGCCCCGGACGCCGGGATTGCCGGCCCGCAGCGCGATACGCCGCGTTCCACCGATTCGTGCCTCTGCGGGTGCGAACGCCGCTAAGTTGGTCGGCATGGCACGACCGCTGAACGAGATCATGGACGAGGGCTGGGCCAAGGCGCTGGAGCCGGTGGCCGACCGGATCGCGGAGATGGGGGACTTCCTCCGCCGGGAGATCGCCGACGGCCGCACCTACCTGCCGGCCGGCGACAGGGTGCTGCGCGCGTTCCAGCAGCCGTTCGACGACGTCCGGGCCCTCATCGTGGGGCAGGACCCCTATCCCACGCCGGGCCACGCCATCGGGCTGAGCTTCGCGGTCGCGCCGGACGTGAAGCTGCCGGGCAGCCTGCGCAACATCTTCCAGGAGTACGGCGACGACCTCGGCCTCCCCCAGCCGTCCAACGGCGACCTCACTCCGTGGACCGAGCAGGGGGTGCTGCTGCTCAACCGGTCGCTGTCGGTGATGCCGCGCAAGCCGGCCTCGCACCGCGGCAAGGGCTGGGAAGAGGTCACCGACCAGGCCATCCGTGCACTGGCCGCCCGCGGCACGCCGATGGTCGCTGTCCTGTGGGGCCGCGATGCCCGCAACCTGCGCCCGCTCATGCCGGACGTGCCGTGCGTGGAGTCGACGCACCCCTCCCCCATGTCGGCGCACAACGGCTTCTTCGGCTCGCGCCCGTTCAGCCGCGCCAACGCGCTCCTCGAAAAGCAGGGGGCGGCCCCGATCGACTGGCGCCTGCCCTGAGGGCAGCGCACGACGCTGCGAACGCGGCGGCCATGGCAGGCTGACGCCATGGTCGCCGGCGCGCACGTCGCCCTGCTCGACCTCTGCACCGCGGAGTTTGCGCGGCGGGTGGAGCAGGTGGACGCGGCCCAGCACCTGGCGCCCACCCCCTGCTCGGAGTGGACTGTGCGCGACCTTGTCTTCCATGTCGCCACCGGCAACGGCCTGGCGGTGCGGCTGCTCACCGGAACCGCGCCGGGCCTCCCGGACCACGTCCCTTCCTGGGCGCAGTGCCGCACGCTGCTGGAAGAGACGTCGCGAGAGCAGCGTGCGGCCTTTCTACGGGCCGATGATGCGGATCCACTGGAGCATCCGGCGGGCCGCATTGCCGCGGGCCGCTATGCCGCGCTCCGGGGCGCCGACATCGCCGTCCACGCCTGGGACCTCGCACGCGCCACCGGCCAGAACGCTGCGCTGGACGGGCGGGTGGTCGAAGGCGCCCTCGTGCCCTACGTCCGCTGGGTGCAGGGGATCGGCGCTTCCGCCGAATTCGCCGCCCCTGCTGAGGCAAGCAACCAGGACAGCCGCCAGCGCGCGCTCCTGCGATCGCTCGGACGCGATCCCCGGTGGCAGCCCCGACCCTGGTGATGCACGCGCACCGGGGGCACTCCGTGAGCTGTTCCCTGCCCACGTGGACGAGCTTGCGGGTCACTCCGCCGCGGCCTTCTCGGCCGCACTGCCGAGTATTCAGAACTCGTTGCCCTCGGGGTCGGTGAGCACGACGAAACCGGTCCCGTCGGAATTGCGGTGGTCTTCGTACAGCTGCGCGCCGAGGCCGAGTACGCGCTCCACTTCGGCGTCGCGCGTGCTGTCCGCGTCGAGGTCGAGGTGGAGGCGGTTCTTCACCGTCTTGGGCTCGGGAACGCGGAGGAAGACCAGGTTGGGCCCCTCGCCGGGGAGTTCGACCAGGGCGCCCTCGTCGCCGGGCCCGAAGCGCGGATCGACGGTGCCGCCGGCCACCCGGGACCAGAAGGCGGCCAACCCGTGGGGGTCCGCGCAGTCGACGCTGATCACTCGGACGCGGCTCGGCATGGTTCCTCTCGGAGAGTCCGCCGCGGCGCTCGGGCGCAGGCGTCCGGCCGGCCCTTCACGCCGCGGTTCGGCTGCGGCGCGGTTCAGCCGGCGGCGGCCTTCTCGGCGTCGCTGCGCTCGATGCAGAACTCGTTGCCCTCGGGGTCGGTGAGGACGACGAAACCGGTCCCGTCCGCGTTGCGGAAGTCGGCGTACAGCACCGCGCCCACGCCGAGCACGCGCTCGACCTCGGCATCGCGCGTGGTGCCGGCGCCCAGGTCGAAGTGGATGCGGTTCTTCACCGACTTGCCTTCGGGCACCTGCAGGAACAGCAGGTCGGGCCCTTCGCCGGGCAGGTGGAGCAGGGCGCCGTCGTCGCCGGGCCGGTCGTCGGGGTCGACGGTCCCTCCCGTGACGCGCGACCAGAAGACCGCCAGCTCGTAGGGGTTCGCGCAGTCGACGGTGATCTTGCGGACGTAGCTCGGCATGGTTCCCTTCGGTGGAGGGAGCCCTGCGGACGCCGGGCTCCGCGTGGCATGCTTCCATCGCAGACTCCCGCCCGGCAACGGGATTCCGGCCCCGCCGGCTCCCGCCCCTTCCGCCGCCGACCCCCTCGGAGCCCCTTTTCCATGGCGAAGAAGCAGCTCGGTTATTCGGATGCCCTGCGCGTCCTGGGCCGCGACGACCCCGCCCTGCTCGATCTGGCGTCCAAACTGACCGACGGCGCGCTCGGCGCCGCCGGGGTGCCCGACCTGCTGGGCGCGCGCGGGGCGCTGGTCACCGGCGGCCTGGAAGCCGTCCGCTCACTGGGGCGGCGGATCCGCGGCACCGACCGGGCGGGGCGGACCGAGCAGATCGAGGCGGCGCTGAAGGTGCTGGCGGCGGTCTCCTTCTTCACGGCGGCCGACGAGGCGCTGTCCGTGGCGGACGCGCCGTTCACCCTCGGCGACCTGCGGCTGACCGCGGAGGAGCAGTGGCACATCCTCCGCCACGCCGACCACGGTCTGGAGAGCCTCTCTACTTTCACGATCCGGCACGAGGACGCCGCCTACCGGCAGCCCTTCCACCAGGGTGCCGACGTCGAGCAGTTCATCGGCCACCTGGCCGGCCTGGCCCAGTGGGAGGCCCTCGACGAAACGCAGCAGTCCCGGCTCCTCCGCGCGCTGAAGCACGAACTCGTCGAGCGCGCCGAACGGCACTACCGCGACGAGTACCTGCGGCTCAGCGCCGAGGTGCCGGAGTTGCGGCTGTGGACCGCTCTGGCGTCGACGGAGAAGACGCGCGGCGACGTCCTCCAGGGCTTGCAGGGCGTCGCGGACACGCTGGAGGAGATGCGGTCGCACCGCCCGCTCGACCAGCGCCGCGAGGAGCTGGCCGCGCTCTACACCGCGGCGCTGCGCCGCCCGGTGCTGCGCAGTATCCAGGGCGGCACCGACCTGGTGTTCCCCACCGCCGAGGACGCCTATCTCGCCCCGCGCGGCCGGCACCGGACCGCGACCGGCGCCGATTCGGCCTCGTCCACCGCGTGGTGGAAGGAGGTCCCGCTATTGGAGGATCTCCAGCCGCATCTGACCGGGCTGCTGCTCGACCCGCAGTCGACGCAGGTGCCGATCGTGGTGCTCGGCCACCCGGGCGCGGGCAAGTCGATGCTCACCGAGATGCTCGCCGCGCGGCTGCCCGCCGAGGACTTCCTGACGGTCCGGGTGGAGCTGCGCGGCGCGGCGCCGAACGCACCCGTGCAGACCCAGATCGATGAGGCCCTCCAGCACGACCTGCACATCGGCACCCCCTGGCGGGAGCTGGCCGCCTCCGCCGAGGGCGCGCTGCCGGTGGTGATCCTGGACGGCTTCGACGAGCTGCTGCAGGCCACCGGCGTCGACCGGTCGGACTATCTGGAGCAGGTGCAGGAGTTCCAGCTGCGCCAGCACGCCATGGGGCAGCCGGTCGTGGTGGTCGTGACCAGCAGGACGGTGGTGGCCGACCGGGCGCGGATCCCGCGGGGTGCGCCGGTGCTCCGCCTGGAGCCGTTCGATGAGAAGCGCATCGCGGCGCTGGTGGACGTGTGGAACGACGCAAACCGGGGCGCGCTGCAGTCCCGGGGCCTGCGGCCGTGTCCGGACGCGGCGGTGCTCGCGCACCGGTCACTGGCGGAGCAGCCGCTGCTGCTGATGATGCTGCTGCTGTATGACGGCGAGGCCAATGCGCTGCAGCGCAGCACGGCGAACGGCGCCGGGGACCGGTTGAGACGCGGCCCCGCCGACAGCGGCGCCGGGATGAGCCGCGCGGCACTGTACGAGGAGCTGCTGGAGCTGTTCGCGCGGCGCGAGGTCGCCAAGCACCACACCCACCTGTCGGATGCGGACATGGCCGGGCTGGTCGACGACGAGATGCGCCGCCTGGAGGTGGCGGCGGTGGCGATGTTCGTGCGCCACAAGCAGAGCATCACGGCGCCGGAGCTGGAGCACGACCTGTCGGTGCTGCTGCCCGGTGCGGAGCTGCGCGCGGACAATGCGGGACTGCACGGGCAGATCCCGGCGGCGGACCAGGTGATCGGCCGGTTCTTCTTCATCCATGAGTCACGGGCACGGCGGAGCGGCGGCACGGCGCACACCTACGAGTTCCTGCACGCGACGTTCGGCGAGTACCTGGTCGCGCGAATGGTGGCGGCCGCAGTGCGCGAGCTCGTGGAGGAGAAGCGGTCGTCGCGGCGGCGCAGGTATGCCGCGCCGCTGGACGACGGCCTGCTGTTCGCGGTCGCCTCCTTCGCGGTGTTTTCCGTGCGAATGGCGGTCGTGGAGTTTCTAGAGGACCTCTTCGCCGCGGACGCGCGGGAGCGCGCGGAGATGTACGACGTGCTGCTGGCGCTGTTCCACGAGGCGCCCTATCCGAGGGAGAACCGCAGCTTCTCCGACTACTCCCCTGCCCGCGAGACGATCGTGCAGCGGCAGGGTGCGTACCGGGCCAATCTGCTTCTCTTGCTGGTGTGCTTGGAGGGGAAAGTGGACGCGGCGGAGCTGTACCCCGATCGCCGCGTTCCGTGGGAGGGGCTGCGCAGCGACGCATCGGCCTGGCGGGGGATGTACAACTCTGAATGGCACAGTCTGATCGATGCTCTGCGGGTGCGCCATCTTTTCAGCGGCACTATCCCGCGCACTGTGGTGTGCCGCGAAGACGGGTCGCCCTTGAACCTGGGCGAGTGCACGGGTTTCGAATGGCGGGGACAGGCCGTACAGAAGCATGTGGCTGGTTTGTCGGGGTCGGCGTCGCAGAGCGAAATCGCGGACGTCACCGACCCCTACCGGATCACTAAGAACCCCGAAGATGCGACCGGGCGGCTGCTCCGCTCCGTCGCGCTGCGCTGCAACGGCACACCCGCGCGGATGATGCTGCAACTCGGGCCGCTGCTGGGATACGTGCACCCCAACCTCATGACGTGGTACGGCGACGGGACGCGCAACGGGGTCAACTGGTCGCCGCTGCACGAACTCGCGCTGCTGCAGGCGACCCCGCCCGGCACGGACGCCCCTCGGCGCGTCATCGCCTATGACCGCCTGCTGCTGTCTGATCCGGGAACCGTCGGCCCGCTGGACCTGGCTGCGCTGCGCGTCATGCTCGCGGACGTCTCGGTCGCCGAGGCCGGAGCGGCCGGGGCCGCTCGGGAGCATGACGGCGCCGCCCCGCACGAATCGGCCGGGATGCGTGCCGACGTGGTCGCTCAGTGCCTCGGCTCCGCAGGCAGCCTTGTGCTCGGCTCCTGGAGCGCAGACGAGGCATCCGAACTCTTGGGGGCGATCGCCGAGCACTTCGCCCGCACGCGCCCGGGCAACGGCACTGAGAGCGGGCTGCTCGACCCCGTAGTCCGGGAACGCCTGATCCGGGAAGCGGCATACCGCTCCCGCGGCGCTGACACCTCCGCGACCGTTCCCGCCCCGAACGGACAGCCCGAACCGGCGGACGACGACGGGCGCGCCGAAGTACCGCAGAACCAGCCGTACTCCACCGGATGGCTCCCGGGAAGCGGAGGGCAGCGGGAGCGGAGGAGAGAGGCCAACTCACGGGGAATGCATGGATCGGGCGGGCCGTGAACCGGGCGGCCCATGATGCACGGGTGAGCTTCCACCACGTCTCCGTCCACCGGGTGGGCACCAAATCCCGGCCACTCATCGAGCGCTTCGGCCAGCTCTTCGCGCACGACATGTCGGCGTTCCGCGGCAGCCTGCCCGACGCGGACGGCCGCTATCCGCTCGGGCGGCTGCCGAAGGCGTTCACCGAGCCGGGCTGGCGCGCCTACCTGGTGGAGTGGGGCGGCAGCCCGGTCGGCTACGCCCTCACCCGGCCGCTCGACGACGGCGCCCAGTCGGTCACCGAATTCTTCATCGTGCGCGGCGCGCGCCGCGGCGGCGTGGGGCTTGCGGCCGTCCGAATCCTCTGGGAGGGCGGTCCCGGCCGGTGGGCCGTCGCCTTCCAGCGCGCCAACGCCGGCGCCGAAGCCTTCTGGCGCGCCGCCGCGACCGCGGTCGCCGGCACCGCCTGGACCGAGCAGGAGCACCCCGTGCCCGGCCGACCGGATCTGCCGCCGGACGTGTGGCTGCGGCTCGACAGCCGGCGCACCCAGGAAGGTCCGGCCAGGCGCCTCTCCTCCCCCGTGGCGGGGGCCCGGCTCAGCTAGGCCCCTCCCGCACCGCTCAGCCGGCGCCCGTGCGCAGACCCGCGGTCGCGAGCGCTGCGCCGCCGCGGCCGGCGGCGAGGCCGCCGGTGGCGCCGGCGATGAGGCGGTTCCGCTCGGCTTCGAGGTCCTGCGCGCGGTAGCGGTGGCAGGAGCGGTGCCACTCCAAGATCCCCGACATCCAGTCCTCCAATAGCGCGGCGTGGTGCTGGAGGCCCTCGCGCGCCGCGCCGTCGAGCCCGTGCTCCTCGGCGACGACCGGAAGGTCGTTCTCCACCACGTGCGCGAACTGCTCCAGCCGGGCCGCCATCAGGTCCACCACGAGGTCGCGGGCGGGCTCCGGGCCGATGCCGAGGAAGTTCTCCGCAACGGCGACGAGGTTGTGCACCTCGCCCTCGTACTCGACCTCCTTCTGGTAGGAGAACAGGTCGTTGATGATGCAGGCGACGTCCTGCGCCGCGGTCTCCATCTCCACGACCGCGCGCACACCGTAGACCTCCAGCGGCACCGTGCCGGCGCTGGCGAACCGGGCCAGCGCCATCGTCATGTCCGAGCCGAAGGTGCGGCGGCGCATCTCGATGTAGTCGACCGGGTCGGGCACGCGGTGCAGGAGCTGGTTGTCGATCTCCCAGACCCAGCTCGCCGTCATGTCCTCCACCGCCTGCCGGAACCCGGCGCGGACCTCCGGGCCCATCGGGCCCGCCGTGCGCCGCCACAGGTCGTCCAGGCCGCGCTCAACCGCATCCAGCGGCTCGGGGACGGCGCCCATGTCGAGCGGCATGAACTGCAGCAGCCGCTGGTGGCAGGCGCGTGCAGCGGCCACGTCGCGCCGGCTCCCGAAGACCGCCGGGAAGTAGTCGTCGCCGAAGGTGCCCCAGGACAGCCAGTCGGTAGACAGGGACACCTCGCCGAGGTCGGCGTCGGCGTGGATCATGGCGGCGCAGTAGGCCAGGTCGAGGCCGATGAAGCGCTCCTCGTCCCAGACTCCGGCAGGCGCGCCGGGCGGCGGGTCGAGCATGCCCATCTCCCGAGCCCAGGCCGTGCCGTGCGCGCGGGCCTCCTCCAGGTGCGGGCTGATCCGGAAGCTGTAGGGCATCGGCAGATCCGGCAGCTCCAGGTGGCCGACCTGGCCGAACAGGGTGCGGGAGTGGCGCCGGGCCCGGCGGCGCAGGCCCGGTCCGAGCTCCAGGGCGGGCAGCCGCGCCGCCTCGGTGCCGATCCCGGACGGGCCGGCGAGCACCTGCGGCCCGCGCGCGGCACCGGTGTTCATGTACCGGCTGGACACCGCGTGCCACTCGTGGCCGCCGGCCTGCCAGTCCTGGAGGCCCTTGACGTAGGCGGTGACCGCGGCGAGCTCGGCCGGATCCAGCGCGTGCGCGGCGGCCAGCTCGGGCAGCTCGGTGAGCGCGGTGTCCTCGAACTGCACCAGGCGCGAGGTGAGCAGGTCGTTGACGTGTTCGGCGGCCGGCTGGGTGGGGCAGTCGAAGAACCGCTCGAACACCAGGACGGCGTTGGAGTTCTCGCCCTCCTCGCGGACCTCGCGCTGGTAGGAGAAGAGGTCGTTGCGCAGGTGCACGGCGTCGGCGAAGGTGTCGCAGAGGACCCGCAGCGGGCGCGATGCGGCCACCCGGTCGGGCACCTCCATCCCGGTGGCGACCTCGACCAGCCCGGCGGACCACGGGGCGCCGCCGACCATCCGGCGCAGCTGGATGTACTCGATCGGGTTGGCCACCCGGCCGCGGTCGATGTTGTCGAGCTCCCACAGCGACTCGACCATGAGGTTGCGGGTGCTGCGCAGGAAGCGCTCCTTCCACCCGTCGGACATGGCCGGCGCGGTGCGCGCCCACAGGTCGGCGAGCGCGGTCTCCGCGGCGTTCTCCGGCGTGCTCCCGGTGCCGGACAGGATGGCGTCCAGGCCGTCCAGGTAGGCGCGGGCCCCGGCGCGGTCGCGGCCGTACTTGAAGCGGGCCAGGAAGTCGTCGTCGAAGAAGAACACCCACACGTACCAGTCGGTCACGAGGTCGAGCGTCGGGCCGTCGCAGTCGGGGTGGGTGTAGGCGCACATCAGCGCATAGTCCATCGCGGCCAGGTCCTCCGGGCTCCAGATGCGGCCGCCGCCGGGTGCGGGCGCATCGAGGATTCCGGTGGCGCGGGCCCATTCGGTGCTGTGCTCGCGGGCGCGCTCGACATGCGGATTCAGGCGCGCCGGGTGCGGGAGATAGAAGTCGGGCAGTGCGAAAGCGTCCATGCGCGGCTCTCCATCGTCGGCCGGGGGCAGGGCATCAACCAACGGCACCGGGCCGGTGCCGTACGTCAGGACTGCGGCCCTGCGGGGCACACCGTAAGTCCCCGCCTATTCCGGCAACAGCGAAATCCGCAGCGGCAGCACCGAAGGAACCCTTTTGCGCCGAGTCGGCCGCTTTTGCCCACCCGGTTCCGGGCATTCAATTAACCCCCATCGCGGATCCCCGCTGCCGCAAACCGCGGCAAGACCCCGCAAATCGGTCACCCCCGGCGGTGGAACCCCGTATCCACGCCAGCCGAATCCGCTCCACGGAGATACCTGACCGTCCCCTGACCCCCAGATTCGGACCCTCAACCCCCGGGTTCATGCAGGTCGCTTACCCGTTCGCTACACATAAAAGCGCAGGCCAACACGGCACAGGCATCGAGGTCGACGAATTGTTTTAGTATTCCGAATCGCCGACCCCACGGCGCCCTCTTGCGCTTTTTGAACAAAGACCACGAACGCGAGATCGCATTTATGTTCTGCTGTGGGGGTAGAACGGCGGTCGATCAATCGAGCGCATTCGACGTCATTCCGCACGCTGAACGAACGGGCCCGACGGCCCTCCCTCCGGCACGTCCGCAGAAACGGCGGTGCATTTTGACCGAGCAGATCGAGACCGAGGAGCCTACCGCGGCGGCGGCGACGCCGCTCAGCCTCGGCACCGAGGCGGCGCGCAACCTCGCCACCACCACCAAGTCGCACCCGCAGATGCAGGAGATCACCTCCCGGTGGCTGCTGCGGCTGCTGCCCTGGGTGCGCACCGCCGGCGGTACCTACCGGGTGAACCGGCGGATGAGCTGCGTGATCGGCGACGGGCGGGTGTCCTTCACCAACACCGGGACCGATATCGCCGTCGTCCCCCAGGAGCTGCGCGAGCTCCCCCTGCTGCGCGACTTCACCGACGACGCCGTGCTCGGCGCCCTCGCCGAGCGGTTCGAGCAGCGCGAGTACGCGGCCGGCGACACGATCGTCGCCACCGGCGACCCGGCCAACGCCGTCTACCTGATCGCCCACGGCAAGGCCACCCGGGTCGGCACCGGCGAATTCGGCGACCCGGTCGTGCTGGACACGCTGGTCAGCGGCGACCACTTCGGCTCGTCGGACCTGGTCGACGAGTCCGAGTACTGGGACTTCACCGTACGGGCGCAGACGGCCACCACGGTGCTGGCCCTCCCCCGCACCGCCTTCCTGGAGACCGTGGACCGCTCGGACGACCTGCGGGCGCACATCGCGGCCTTCCTCTCCGACCGCGACCGGGCGCACAACGAGCACGGCGAAGCCGCCATCGACCTGGCGTCGGGGCACAGCGGCGAGCCGGACATCCCCGGAACCTACGTCGACTACGAGCTCTCCCCGCGCGAGTACGAGCTGAGCGTCGCGCAGACGGTGCTACGGGTGCACAGCAGGGTGGCCGACCTCTACAACGAGCCGATGAGCCAGGTCGGCGAGCAGCTGCGGCTGACCGTGGAGGCGCTGCGCGAGCGCCAGGAGCACGAACTGGTCAACAACCCCTCGTTCGGCCTGCTGCACAACGCCGACCTGCGCCAGCGCATCCCGGCGCGGCACGGGGCGCCCACCCCCGACGACATGGACGACCTGCTGGCGCTGGTCTGGAAGGAGCCGGCGTTCTTCCTCGCGCACCCCCGCGCCATCGCCGCCTTCGGCCGCGAGTGCAGCAACCGCGGCGTCTACCCGCAGCCGGTGGCGCTCGACGGCCACCAGGTGCCCGCCTGGCGGGGCGTGCCGATCTTCCCGTGCAACAAGCTGCCGGTCAGCTCCGCGCGCACGACGTCCATCATGCTCATGCGCACCGGCGAGGAGTCCCAGGGCGTGGTGGGGCTCAACCAGACCGGCCTGCCGGACGAGTACGAGCCGGGTGTCTCCGTGCGGTTCATGGGGATCAGCGAGAAGGCGATCATCTCCTACCTGGTCAGCACCTACTACTCGGCGGCGGTGCTCGTGCCCGACGCCCTGGGGGTTCTGGAGCACGTCGAGATCGGCCGCGAGAGCCGCTGAGCCTCCCCGGGGCGGGGCGCCGCCGCAGCGCAGCGCCCGCCCCGCCCCGGGCCGAACCCGCTTCCCGCACGACACGACGAACGGTGCAGCATGCCCGAAACGCCGATGTCCGATCCGCCCCTGTCCGCCGCGCCCCCGGACCGACCGGCCCAGAGCCTGGGCACCGGTGCGGCCCGGACACTCGCCACCACCACCAAGACACCGCCCGGCACCAGCGAGACCACTCCGCGGTGGCTGCTGCGGATGCTTCCGTGGGTGGACGCCCGCGGCGGCGCCTACCGGGTGAACCGCCGGCTCATCAGCGCCGCCGGCGACGGCCGGGTCCCGGTCCTGATCGACGCCGGTGAGTGCACCGTGCTCCCCGCCGGGCTGCGCGGGCTCGCCCTGCTGCGCGGCCTCGACGAGGGCAGCGAAGCCGGGATGGCCGCCCTGCAGGCGGCCGCCGCGGCGTTCACCGCCGAGCGGCACGGCCCGGGCGCGGTGCTGGCCGAGGCCGGGCGCCCCGCCGACCGGATCCTGCTGGTCGCGCACGGCAAGCTGGAGCGGGTGGGCACCGGCGAGTACGGCGACCCCGTCGTCCTCTCCCGGCTCTCCCGCGGCGACCTCGCCGCCCCGGCGGGCGCGCTCTCCGGCCAGTCCGAGTGGGACTCGACGGTGCGCACCGCCACCGCGTGCACCGTGCTCTCGCTCAGCCGGGAGGCGCTGGATGCGGCCGCCGGCCGCACCCCGGCGCTGGCCGCCCACCTGCGCCGGGCGCGCGCCGCCCGGGCGCCGGCCGGCAACAAGTACGGGGAGGCGCCCATCGCGCTGCGCGCGGGGCACAGCGGCGAACGGGAGATCCCCGGCACCTACGTCGACTACGACCCGGCGCCGCGGGAGTACCTGCTCGGGACGGCGCAGACGGTGCTGCGCGTCCACACCCGTGTGGCCGACCTGTACAGCGACCCGATGGACCAGCAGGACGAGCAGATCCGGCTCACCGTGGAGGCGCTGCGCGAGCGCCAGGAGCACGACCTGCTCAACGATGCGGGCTTCGGCCTGCTGCACAGCGCCGACCCCCGGCAGTGCCTGAGCACCCGCGCCGGGCCGCCCGGCCCCGACGACCTGGACGAGCTCCTCTGCCGCCGCCGCAAGACCCACTTCCTCCTGGCGCATCCGGCCGCGATCGCCGCATTCGGCCGCGAGTGCAGCCGGCGCGGCCTGGCCCCGGAGTCCGCCGACGTCGGCGGCGTGCGCGCGGCCTCCTGGCGCGGTGTGCCGATCCTGCCCAACAACAAGATCCCGATCAGCGGTGCGCGGACCACCTCCATCCTGGCTCTGCGCACCGGCGAAGACGACGAGGGCGTCATCGGCCTGCACCGGGCCGGCCTGCCCGACGAGTACGCGCCCGGAGTGTCGGTCCGCCCCATGGACATCGGCCCCGCCGCGATCCGCCGCTTCCTCGTCACCGCCTACCACGCGGCCGCGGTGCTGGTTCCCGACGCCCTCGGCGTCCTGGAGAACGTGGAGCTCGGCCGCTGACCGCCCCGATGCACGAACCGGGAGGATCCGTGTCCACCACTGAATCCGCCACCGGCGCCCCGTCCGGCGCCCCGTCCAGCGGCTCCGCCGGCGCCGGAGCCGGCCCCGATACCCCGCCATCCGCCGCAGCCGCCGCGGCCGGGCCCCCGAACCCCGCGCGGCGCACCGCGGGCGCGGCCCCGCTGCCGCGTCCGGCGCACCGGATCCTGGTCGAGGCGCGGGAGGCGGTCGAGCCCGAGCTGCGCGCGGCGGTCGCGACGCTTCCGCCGTCCATGCAGCGCATCGCCGGCTACCACTTCGGCTGGTGCGACGCCGAAGGCCGCCCCACCGAGGAGGGCGGCGGAAAGGTGTTGCGCCCCGCCCTGGTGCTGCTCTGCGCCGAGGCCGTCGGCGGCTCGGGCCGCGCAGCACTGCCGGCCGCTGTCGCCGTGGAGCTGGTGCACAACTTCTCGCTGCTGCACGACGACGTGATGGACGGCGACACCACGCGGCGCCACCGGGCCACGGCGTGGACGGTGTTCGGCGCCGGCCCGGCGATCCTGGCCGGTGACGCGCTCCTCACACTCGCCTTCCAGGTGGTCGCGGAGAGCGGGCTGCGGTGCGCACCGCAGGGCGGCCGCCTCCTCGCCGGGGCGGTGCAGTCCCTGATCGGCGGGCAATCGGCCGATCTGGGCTTCGAGTCCCGCACCGACGTGCAGCTGGCCGAGTGCGCCCGCATGGCCTGCGACAAGACGGGGGCGCTGATGTCCTGCGCCACCGGCCTCGGCGGGGTCTTCGGCGGCGCCGACCCTGCGCAGACCATGGCGCTGCACACGTTCGGCGCTGAGATGGGGCTCGCCTTCCAGATCGCCGACGACCTGCTCGGGATCTGGGGCGACCCGGACTCCACCGGCAAGCCCGTCCACTCCGACCTGCTCAGCAGGAAGAAGACGCTGCCGGTCGTGGCCGCTCTGGAGTCGGATACCGCGCCGGCCGCGGAGCTCGCTGCGCTCTACCGCTCGGAAGCGGCGCTCACCCGCGACGACACGGAGCGGGCTGCGGCGCTGGTGGAGCAGGCCGGCGGCCGGCGGTGGGCGGTGGCACGCACCACCGAGCTGCTGGAGTCCTCCGGCCGGGCGCTGCGCGCGGCCGCGCCGGAGGGCCCCGCGCGGCGCGAACTGGAGGCGCTCGCCCGGATGGCCGCGCGCCGCGACACCTGAACCGCGGGCCGCCCGGGCCGGCCGCCCGTTCGGCGGCACTGCCCTGGCCCGCACGACCCCGCCGCAGCAACCGAGCCCGAACTTCGGAGGACCGCACCCGTGGACCAGACCCTGCTCATCGCCGACACCTTGCGCACCGCTGACGGCCGCACCGTGCCGAGCCCTGCAGCGGTCCTGCTGCGCGGGCACGCGGCCCGGCTGGGCTCGGCGGTCCGCGCCGGGCCGCTCGGTGCCGACGGAACAGGCGCCGCCGGCGCCCGGACGGCGGTGTTCGGCGGTACCCACCGGGGTGCCCCCGCCGACGTCGGAATCGGGGTCGCGGGCGGGGGCACCGCCGCGGCCGCGCAGACGCTGTTCGCCGAGTGGTCAGCGGTCGCCGGGGCCCGCCGGCGGGTGCTGCTGGCCTCCCCGCGGTCGTTCTGCGCCGGTGTGGAGCGGGCGATCGAGGTGGTGGAGCGGCTGCTGGAGCAGCGCGGCGCACCCGTCTACGTGCGCAAGCAGATCGTGCACAACACCACCGTCGTCGCCGACCTGGAGCGGCGCGGCGCGGTGTTCGTCGACGAGCTCGACGCCGTGCCGGAGGGCGCCCCCGCAGTGTTCTCCGCGCACGGCGTCTCCCCCGCGGTCCGCGAGGACGCCGGCCGCCGCGAACTGGACGTGGTCGACGCGACCTGCCCGCTGGTCGCCAAGGTGCACGTGGAGGCCCGCCGGTTCGCCGGGCGCGGCGACACCGTCGTCCTCATCGGGCACGCGGGCCACGAGGAGGTGGAGGGCACGCTCGGCGAGGCCCCGGAGCGCACCGTGCTGGTCGAGCGCCCGGAGGATGTCGAGCATCTGGAGGTGGCCGACCCCGCGCGGGTCTCCTACCTCACCCAGACGACGCTGGCCGTGGACGAGACGGCTGCGGTGGTGGCCGCGCTGCGGGCACGCTTTCCGCTGCTGCGCGGGCCCGCCTCCGACGACATCTGCTACGCCACGACCAACCGCCAGGAGGCGCTGGCCGCGGTAGCGGCCGAGTCGGACCTGGTCCTGGTGGTGGGGTCGGCGAACTCCTCCAACTCCGTCCGCCTGGTGGAGCTCTCCGAACGCGGCGGCACCCCGGCGCACCTCATCGACAGCCCCGGCGACATCCGCCCCGAGTGGCTGGCCGGGGCCGGCACTGTCGGCCTCACCGCCGGCGCCTCGGCGCCCCCCTCGCTCGTCGACGCAGTGGTAGCCGCCCTCGGCGGGCTGGGGCCGGTCGACGTCGCTGAGCACACGACCACGAGGGAGACCGTCCAGTTCTCGCTGCCGTCGGCGCTGCAGCAGGGGTGAGGCGGATAACGTCAGGATCCAGCCTTCGCCGTGGAATGAGAACCGCTGTGTCGCCCGAGGAGTCCCGTCCCACGATCCGCCCTGCGACCGCAGAAGACCTGGGCGATCTCCAGGCGCTCGCGCGTCGCACGATCGACACCTGCTACCGCGGGTTCCTCGGCGACGAGGCAGTGGACTGGTTCATCGGCAGTGGGGCTTCGGACGCGCACGTGAAGAGCCACCTGGAGCGCGGTGGTGTGTACTGCCTCAGCCAGCATGGCCGGATCGTCGGCGTCTCCATCCTCGACGGCCCCACGGTCGACCTGATGATGGTCGCCCCCGATCATCACCGGCGAGGGCTGGGCCGCCTGATGCTGCGGCACGCGGAAGAAACGCTCCTCGCCCAGTACCCGACCATCCGGCTGGAGACCTTCCCGGACAACACCAGGGCCACGTCGTTCTATGAGGCGTGCGGCTGGGTTCTCGGGGATCGGCTGGAGGGCGAGGGCCAGGACAAGGTCGAGTACACCAAGACCGCCACGGGCGGCTGAGGGCCGCCCGGGAGGCGCCGGTTGGCCGCAGGGCTGGCGCGGCAGCACCGGCCTGAACGCAGACCCGTCGACTTACTTGCTCCCCGCAAGCTGACAGATGCTAACCGCCAGTGCTAGTCATGAAGCCATGAGTGACTCGAGTTCGCGGGAACAGGTCTTCGAGAAGCTTGGCCTTGAGGCCGACGACCGCGCCGCCTGGGAGTCCAGCGGGCTCCCCGGCGATGCCTTCGAGGCGTGGGTCATCGACCGTGTCGCCCGTCGGCCGTCCGGGGACAGGGCGCGTGCCGTCTACGGGGCTGACGACGTGCACGACTTTGCCCGCCGCGCCATCCTGGACGCGCTCGCGCTGGACTCCGGCGATCGCCTCCTCGATGTCGGGTGCGGAGGCGGCCTGCTGCTCCGTGACGCCCTCGAACTCGGTGCGGCAGCGAGCGGCATCGACCACAGCGAGGACATGGTGCGGCTCGCGCAGGAACGGGCTCCGGGCAGCACAGTGGTGCTGGCGGGCGCGGACCGCCTCCCCTTTCCGGACGCATCGTTCACCGCTGTGTCGATGTCGGTGGTGTTCTTCTTCCTTGACTCGCCTGTGGCCGCACTCCAGGAGGCCCAGCGCGTCCTCACCTCAGGGGGACGCATCGCCGTCTACACCACGGCGCCCGAGCTGCGGGGAACATATGCCGCTCCGGAGCCGGTCGCCAGCCATGGACACTTCTACCGCGACGATCAATTGCTTGGCCTCGCCCGCGAGGCCGGCCTGTCCAGCCCTCGGGTCGCTAACGACGGCGGCGGACAGTTGCTGACCGCGAGCGCGTGACCGCCCCGGTTGGCGGTCGACGTCCGCCGGCGAGACGCGGCCCGAGCGGGAGAGCTGGCCCGCGCCCCGTCAGGGAAGGATCATCGACGGCCCAACGCGAACTACGGAAGGCGGCGGAATGACCGACACGGAAGCCGGCGCGGAGGCCAGTTCGGAGTTTCCCGCCGACACGACCGCCGCCGAGGACGCCGCGTCCGCGGAGGGTGTTGAAGCGGCACGGGCGATGCTCGCGGCCGACGCGGCGTCGGGTGCCCTGGGTATCGACGCGGTGGAGCTGGCGCCGGGGCGGGCGGTGCTGCGCATGCCGTTGACCGAGCTCATGGTCAACGGGCACGGGATGGCGCATGGCGGATACGTGTTTCTGCTCGCCGACTCCGCGTTCGCGTGCGCCTGCAACTCGCGGGGGCCGGTGACGGTGGCGGCCGGCGCCGACATCGTGTTCACCTCGCCCGCGCACGCCGGCGAGGTGCTCACCGCAACGGCCGAGGAGCGGACCCGGTTCGGCCGGAGCGGCGTCTACGACGTCACGGTGACCGCTGGGGACCGCACCGTCGCGGAGTTCCGCGGCCGCAGCCGCACGATCGGGCGCTGACCGCTCACCTGGCAGCGGTCAATGCTCCGCGCACAGAACGTCGGTAACGTGGGCGTGGGTTTCGATGTGGCCCGCCGCTCGCGCCGACGAACTCGGTGAGGTGAACACGTCGAGCAGGAGACCAGTCGCAGGCTCCCGTGATTACGGTGCCCGAGGCCGGCAACGCGAGCACCGACCCAGCAGGGCATCGGGATAAGACAGGCGAGCATGCAGACGACTATCGCTGAAGCCAAGGCGGCCGCACGTGCGCTCCGGCGAAGCCTTTCCGATGACGGGATTGACCTCTCACACAGCCGCACGCTGGAAGTTGTTGCCAGCCAACTCGGCTTTTCTGACTGGAACACTGCCCACGCGACCCTTGCTCCGACCAGCCCGGGGGTAGGCGTGCCAGTCCCGGTGCTCCGTATTCAGGACGAGGCCATCGCCCGTAGTTTCTACCTGGATTACCTCGCCTTCACCGTCGACTGGGAGCACCGCTTCGAGTCCGGAATGCCGCTCTACATGCGCATTCACCGCGACGGTGCAACCATCGACCTTTCCGAGCACCACGGCGACGGCACACCGGGGTCGGTGGTCTGGATTCCCGTGGGTGACCTCAAAGCCCTCCATGCCGAGGTGACAGCCCGGCACCACCCGCGACTGCGGCCTGGTATTGACCGCGATGCGCCCGGGGGCCCCACGATGGAAATCATCGATCCGTTCGGCAACATCCTGCGCCTCTGCGAGCCCGGTGCCTGACGGATACGACCGCATCCGCCGCCCCGCCCACGGCAATGTCTGAAATCCGCCAGCAGCGTGCGGCTCGTCGGACGAGACTCCGATCATGGTCGCTGAAGCGCAGGGAATCCGCATCCGGCATCGCGGGCAAGAACCGCAGGTCGATCCCACCGCCTACGTCGCCCCGACAGCCACGCTTGTCGGCGATGTCCGCGTGGGGCCGAGGGCGCGGGTTATGTACGGCGCGGTGCTCGACGCCGAGGGATCGCGGGTCGAGGTCGGAGAAGCGGTGGTGATCTGCGAGAACGCGGTACTGCGCGCGTCTGCGGCCGCCGGCGATCAGCCGGTGCTCGTCGGTGATCACGTCTTCGTGGGGCCGCACGCGACGCTGCTGGGCTGCGAGGCCGGCAGGTGCGTCTATGCGGCGACCGCCGCGACGGTCCTGCAGGACGCGCGGTTGGGTGCCGGCGCGGTTGTCGCTGTCGGCGCCCTCGTCCACGCGCGAGCCGTTGTACCGGACGAGTTCTTCATCCCGCCGCACACCGTGGCGCTCGACGCGCCGCTGCGGGTACTGGCCCCCAGCGATCCGGACCTGGCAGAGGCCATCGCGAAGGTGGGCTTCACGCAGGCGGCATTCGGCGTCGAGGCAGAGTGGACCGACCGAATCAGCAGGTATGAGCGCGTCGCTGAGGTGCGCGTCGCCGAGTTCGGCGCGCACTCCGACGATGAGGCCGTGGAATAGGGCCGCGCCAGGAGCCCTTGATTGCCGGATTCAGCGCTGCCTGCACGCTCCTGCCGTCATTGGCCAGGGCCCGAATAACGGCCCTTCACCCGGTCAGATGGTCGCTTCGTCGATCGCGACGCGGATCAGGCCGGGGACGGCGTCGCAGATGGGGTGGCGGACGACGGCTGCGGCGGCCTGGTCGTAGGGGGTGGGCTCGTTGTTGACGATGATCAGCGGCGCGCCGTTGTCGATCGCCACGTCGCACAGGCCCGCCGCCGGGTGGACGGCCAGCGAGGTGCCGATCGCGATGAAGAGGTCGGCTTCTGCGGCGGCGCGCGCGGCGGCGTCGATCACCTCGGGGTCGAGGCGCTGGCCGAAGGAGATCGTGGCGGTCTTGAGGATGCCGCCGCAGCGGGTGCAGTGCGGGTCGGACTCCTCGTCGAGCCGGGACAGCACCGATGGCGTGTCGGTGCGCGCGTGGCAGCGCATGCACTCGACTTCGTGGATGGTGCCGTGCACTTCGAGGACGTGTTCGGGATCGGTGCCGGCCTTCTGGTGCAGGCCGTCGATGTTCTGGGTGATGAGCGCGGTGAGCCGGCCGGCGCGGTCGAGTTCGGCCAGGGCGAGGTGGGCGGCGTTGGGGCGCGCGGTCCAGGCGGCGTTGGCGCGCCGCAGGGCCCACACTTCGCGGCGCACGTTGACGTCGCCCATGTAGGTGTCGTAGTCGAACAGGGCCTCGGCGCTGGGGTTCTTGGTCCACACGCCTTCGGGGCCGCGGAAGTCGGGGATGCCGGAGTCGGTGGAGATCCCGGCTCCGGTGAGCACGGCGATCCGCCGCGCCCCGGCGATGAGCTCCTCGGCCTCGGCCAGCCCCGTGGGCACCATGGTCTCCCCGTTCTCCCCGATCGGCGTGCGGCGTGGCCATTGTGCCACCGCCGCGTCCTGGAACGCGGCCGCGCCTCGGGCAGGGGCCGGGGTGGCGCCGGAGCACGGCCCCCGCAGTGCTCCGGCGCCGGGGGTCAGGTCCAGTCGACGTCCACCGGGCCGGTGGCGGGGAGGTCCGCGACCTTGTCGGGGGTGCCAGGGTCGTTGCCGTCGCCGATTTCGACGGTGTAGACGCCGTTGCCGTCGCCCGCGTCGCCGGCGAAGGCGACCTTGTCGCCGCCGGGCGAGAAGGATGCGGCGCCGGCGCCGCCGGGCACGGTGGCGGCGGGGCGCGGGTCGCCGCCGTCGCGGCCGGCGACCATGATCCGGGACTGGTCGCCGGCGTGCTCGGTGTAGAGCAGTCCGACGCCGTCGGGGCGCCACTCGGGGTGGGCGACTTCGGCGCCGCCGGCTTCGACGAGCAGCTCGGGGTCGCCGCCGGCGGCCGGAACGCGGTAGAGGGTGTCGTCGGCGCCGCCGGTGCCGGCGAAGGCGATCCAGGTGCCTTCGGTGTCGAAGGCCGGCTGGCGGCCGCCTTCGGTGAGCTGGGAGGCACCGGTGCCGTCGGCGGAGGCGGTGTAGATGCCGTTGGTCTCCGGCGGGCGGCGCGGGCTGGTGTCGGTGTAGGCGATCTCGTCGCCGCTCGGCGCGAAGGCGGGGTCGTGCTGCTCGGCGAGGTCGGCGGTGACCTCGGTTTCGTCGCCGGTTCCGGCGTCGGCGCTGAACAGGCCGCTGGCGCCGCCGCGGTCGGAGCTGAACAGGACGGCGGACCGGTCGGGTGCCCAGTCGGGTTCGGCGGCGCTCCGGCCGCTGGTGGTGAGCTGCTGGATCTTCCCGCCCGGGGTGATCGTGTACAGGCCGGCGGTGCCGTCGATCTCGGCTCCGAACACGATCGGCGGCTCGGCGGCTGTACCGGTCTCCGCGGTTGCGGCGCCGGCTGCGGCGGTCAGTGCCGCTGCTGCCAGCACGCCGACTGCGGCGAGCCCGACGAACCGGTGCCCCGTTCCGGGGGTGTGCGTCATTCCCATCACCTCTCACTCACGGTGGCGGCCCCCGTCGGGACGCCGTGTCGGGAGAGGACGGACCCCCCGCACCCGCGGTTGCGCCCCTGTCCGCATGCGGACCGGCCCGAACCATCCCCCACCTGCAGGGATCCGCGCGCGAGGGAGAAGTGGCTCTGCTGGCGGCCCGAGACCATCGCCACCGCGGCCATGCAAGCGCGGTGTAAGGACGCCGCGCGACGGTGGAACCGTGCCACCAGTCGTTCCAGCAGTTCGAGGGAGAGAAAGCCATGCGCACCATCGCTAAGGCGGCCGCGGCGATCGTCATCGCGGCAGCCGCGATCGGGTTTGCCGCGGCGCCGGCTGCAGCCGACAAGGGCGGCGGGCCCGGTAGCGCGACGTCCATCGGCACACAGGAAAAGGACGGCGGGCCCGGGGCCGGGACATCTATCGGGACGCAAGACAAGACCGGCGGTCCCGAGGCTGGGGGCTGAAGAGCCGTTGGTGTTGCCGTGGGCGCGGGCTGGCTGGTGAATGCGGCCCGCGCCCACGGCTGAGTGGCTTAAAGCTGGTGGGCGCGGACCGCGGTGAGGAAGGCGCGCCATTCGGCGGCGTCGACCTCTAGGTGGCCCGCTTCCCGGTGCCGGGTGTCCCGGATGAGGGAGGTTGTACTAACCGCGGCCTCGACGCAGTCGCCTCCGTTGCCGCCGCTGTAGCTCGACTTCCGCCACTCAGGCATCGCGCATCTCCTTCTCGGCTTCGCGCAGGCGCGCCAATGACGCCTCCCGCGACATCGCATCCGCTTGTATGGCGCCGAACCGGCCCATCATTGGGCCGACATGCTTTGGATCTCGCTCCGTGTGCCCACCATATGCGTGTTCGACGTACAGCAGGGTGTTGCGCTCGCTCAACGTCATCAGACGGTAGGGCGGACAGAGCGCGGGGTGGATGGTGCCGGTCGGGAGCACTTGGAATCGTATGGTCCCCTCTTCAATGAGGGTGGCGATATGGCGCAGCTGTTCAGCGAAAACGCCCCGGCCTCCGATCGGGCGGGTAATGACGATCTCGTCGACGACGAACCAGAGCAGCGGCCGAGCTCCACGGTCGAGTAGCTGAGGCAGCCGACTTATGCGGGCCTCGACCATTGCCTCCGCGGCGTGAGGGGCGATGCGCGGATGCCAGGCGTCAACCAGAGCCCTGGCGTAAGCGCCGATCTGCAGAAGGCCGGGGACGAGGATCGGCTCGTAGACGCGAATCTCCTCGCTCTTGCGCTCGACCTCCAAGACGTCCCTGAACCAGGGGGCAACGCTGTGGTCCCGGGTCGCTTCCTCCCAGAGTGAGGGCAGAGCACTAGAACTGTCCTTCAATGAGAAGATCTGGTCCAGTTTGCGCATTTGCTTATAGTTCGGCGGTCGGGTCGCACGCTCGAAATGACCGATCATTGCTCCGGTCACGCTGAGGCGGCGGCCCACGTAGCCTTGCGAGAATGCCTGCTCCTTGCGGAGTCGGCGCAGCTCGGTACCGAAGGGGGTCCACTCCGGAAGCACCTTGTCTGCCATACAACAAGGAAACAACAACTGGCAACTATGCGCCACCGGGATCGACATTGAAGAACGCTCTTCCTTGTTTCCTTGATGCCCGAAACCCGGTTGATCCAGCGTAGATGGCAGCCCCACGAGGGGCTTTACCGTCTAGGCGGCTCCCGATGGGCGAAAATGCGGTCATCGGTTCTCGCTGCCGAGTGCAACAAGGAAACGACATGGCACTCCAGTGCACGGGATCCACTACCGGCTCCGACCAGGGCGACCCCACCGACATCCACGGCTACACCCCCGACGACCTCCTCCGCCTCGCCCGCATCGCCGCCTTCCGCTATCGGTACGCGTGCGCGCTCGACATCCAGGAGCGCAAGTCCACCGCCTGGTCCGCCATCGCCGAGCACCTGATGGCCGCCGCCGGATCCCCTACCGAGAAGGACCTGCTCGGCGCCGCCTGGACCGCCATTGCTGAAGCCTCTCGGAAGGACTGGTCGTTCCGCGGCCGGACCATCGACGGACCCGCCCCTGGGTTCGAGCGGTTCTGGACGCTGACCGCGCTGCCCACCGCGTCGCCCGAGAACCCCGTCGTCGAACGGCGCGCGCTCGCCCAGATCTGGCGCGTCCTGACCCCCCGGCACCGCGAGCTCATCCTCGCCCTGGCCGAACACGAGGACTACGCCGCCGCAGCCGCCTCGCTCAACCTGCCCACGTCCTCCTACTACTCGCTGCTCTCCCGCGCCCGCAAAGCCTTCTTCGCCCTCTGGCACGAACACGAGACCCCCACCCGCCCCTGGGGCAACGACGTCCGGTCCAAGATGGGCGTCCGGCACAAGAACGTCACCGTCATCGCCATCCGCCAGCGCGAACGCCTCCGCTCCCGCCGCCCGGCCCCGAAATCCCGCCGCCGGCTCCGCCGCGACCTCGGCGTCACCCCCGAGCGCCTGCGCGAACTCCATGCGTCCGGCGTGTCCATCACCGCGCTGGCCCGCACCTACAAGACCACCTGGGCCACCATCCGCAGCCGCCTCGACCTCGCGGCCCAATCCTGATCAACGGCAGCCGGACGTGCGGAAGCGCCGGCCTTCGAACGCCCTGAAGGTGCAGCTATGAGCACGATCGAAACGAAATCCCGCTTCACTTGCCTAATCGGGCGAACCGTTGGCCCCCAGGGCGCGTCAACACTGGTGTAGAGCCACTTCCTCAGAAGAAATGGACAAGATGCGACTCGGTTCCCGCCCTAGCTTCCTGGCCCTTCTCGCCGCCGGCCTGCTGGCAGTCAGCGCGTCCGGCTGCGCCAACCTGGAACAGGCGTCTGCGGATCTGCAGGGCAGTGCGAGCGAGGCCCAGGATGCGGACTCCAGCAACGTGACGGAGACGCTGTCGGGTCAGGTGGAATACCTGGCTCCCGGCGAATACATCATCGACGGCCAGGCCTTCTTCGTCACGGAGGACACCGAGATCCTCGGCGGAATCTACGCCTGCGCCGACGGAACCCCGCCCGAAGACGGATCGGGCACCGTCCCCTGCGACATCGACACCTTCGAGAGCGCACTCCAGAGCGACATGCCGGTATTCGCCGAGGTCGACGTCGTGGAGGGCAACGCCGACACGATCACCGAGTACCTGAATGACAACGGCGACTCGGAGAGCCCGGACGGCGGCTCCGGCAACGTGGATGTTCCGGAAGACGGAGCTGGCGGCGGGGAATCGGCGGCCAGCTTGTCGGGGCAGGTGGAATACCTCGCCCCCGGCGAATACATCATCGACGGCCAGGCCTTCTTCGTCTCTGAAGAGACCGAGATCCTCGGCGGAATCTACGCCTGCGCCGACGGAACCCCGCCCGAGGACGGCTCCGGCACCGTCCCCTGCGACATCGACACCTTCGAGAGCGCGCTCCAGAGCGACATGCCCGTGCACGCCACCGTCGAGGTGGATGGCAACGGAATCGCCGAGACCATCACCGAGGAACTGGTCTAACACTCCGCCCTCGCCCGAAGCATGCTCCGGCGGGCCACCGCTCCTGGATTCAGGTCAGCGGTGGCCCGCCGGCCGCGTGCGGGCGGCTGCGCGATCGCGGACGCGACCGTGCGCCGCTCAGGCAGCCCACTCCAGGCGGGCGGAGTCCACCGACGAGCGGTAGCGCGCATACGCCGCGTCGTAGAACCCGACCAGCTCAGCCCGCGGAGCCACCGTGTGGGACTGCGCCGCCCAGCGCTCCTCGTCGACCGGCGCGCCCAGGGCACGGGCCGCCGCGATGACTGCTCCACGGGCGCCCACGCCCGGATCGTCCGGCACGGTAACCGGCCGGCCCAGCACGTCGGCGAAGATGTGCGTCCACTCGCGCGAGCGCACCCCTCCCCCGCACGCGTACAGGGTGCCGGTGAGACCCGCTTCCTCCAGGCAGTGCCGGGCAGCGAACGCCACCGACTCGCACAGCGCCCGCACCAGGTCGGCCTTGGAGTGCTGCAGGGTCAGCCCGGTGAACCGGGCCCGCGCCGCCGAATCAACGAACGGCGCCCGCTCCCCCGACTCCGACAGGAACGGCAGCGCCGCCACCCCGTCGGCACCGGGCGGGGACTCGGCCAGCAGCGCGTCGGTCTCCTCGACCTGCACGCCGACCAGCTCGCACGCCCAGTCGAGCCCGGCCGTGCCCACCATCGCCGCCATCGCCCGCAGGTAGCGGTCCTGCTCCGGCAGCGCCAGCAGCATCCCGGCCGCCTCACCGCTGGAGATCACCGGCCCCTGCTGCAGGACCTGGCAGGCGAGCGTGGTGCCGGCGATCAGCACCCCGTCGCCGGGCTCGCGCACACCGGCCCCGATCGCGCAGGCCGGCATGTCGAACGGGCCGGCCGCAACCGGCAGCCCCTCCGGCAGGCCGAGCAGGCGCGCACCGTCCGCGTTCAGGGACAGCACCGAACCCGCCCGCGCGGGCTCGGCAAGCAGACCGCGCCGGTGGCCCAGGCCGACCGCCTCCAGCGCGCCGGCGTCGTAGGCGCGGGTGGCAGGGTTGAGGAACGGCAGCGACGCGTCCGACACGTCGACGGTGATCTGGCCGGTCAGCCGCTGCGCCACCGCGTCGGTGCAGTATCCGGCGACCGCCGCCCGGTCGAGCGACTCGGGCTCCTCGGCGTCCAGGTGCGCCAGCAGCGCCGCCATTCCGCCGGGGAACAGGCCGCCGCCGGTGCGCCGGTAGACCGCATCGGCCGTGCCGTCGGCCTGCCAGGCGGCAACCCGGCCCGCGGCGCGGCCGTCCTGCCAGGACACCGGCGGGCGGACCGCGCCTCCTTCGGCATCGCGCAGCCAGAGGCCGTCGCCCTGCCCGGTGAGGGCGAGCGCCTCGATCCGCTCGCCGCGCCCGGCCAGCTGCCCGGTCACCTCGCGGACGACGCGGGCGACGGTGCCGACGACCTCGTCGAGGTCCTGTTCGACGCGCCCGCCGGGCAGCCGGCGCAGCGCGGAGGCTGCGCCGGCGTGCGCAACCGAGCGGCCGTCGGGCCCGAACGCCACCGCTTTGGTGAGCGACGTCCCGATGTCGACCCCGACGATCATCAGCCCTGCGCCCCGAGCACGTCGGGGTTGGCGACGTGGGCCAGCTTCTCGCCGCGGGCGTAGCGGCCGACCTCGGCGGCGACGATCTGCGCTGCGCGCTGGGCCGTCTGGCGGCTGGCGCCGGCCAGGTGCGGCGTGGCGATGACGTTCGGCGCGTCGCGCAGCGCCCAGTCGGCGGGCGGCGGCTCGACGTCGTAGACGTCCAGTGCCAGCGCGCCGAGCCGGCCCGACTTCAGCGCCTCGGGCAGCGGGGCGTAGTCGAGCAGGCCGCCGCGGGCGGAGTTGACGAGCGCCGCGCCCTCCGGCATCAGCGCCAGCTTCTCGGCGTTGATCAGGTGGTGCGTGTCCGGCGTGAGCCGCGCGTGCAGGCTGACCGCGGCGCTGCGGCGCAGCAGGTCGTCCAGCTCGGCGGGCTCGGCGCCGACGGCGGTGATCTGCGCCGGGTCGGCGAACGGGTCGGAGACCAGCACATGGGCGCCGAAGGCCACGAGGACCTTGGCGACGCGGGCGCCGATCGCGCCGTAGCCGACGAGGCCGACGGTGGTGCCCTCAAGCTCGACGCCGGCGTTGTCGTAGGCGTAGTAGTCGCCGCGCCAGGTGCCGCCGAGCAGCTCGGCCGAGGAGGTGGAGATGCGGCGCATGGCGGCCAGCAGCATGCCGATGGCGAACTCGGCGGCTGCGGCGGCATTGCGGCCGGGCGCGAAGGTGACGGTGACGCCGGCCTCGGTGGCGGCCTCCAGGTCGACGTTGACCGGCCCGCCGCGGCTGACGCAGACCAGCTTGAGGTCGGGGGCGGCGGCGAACACCTTCTCGGTGAACGGCGCCATCTGGGTCACCACCGCCTCGGCGCCGCCCAGGGCGTCGATGACCTGCTGCTCGGTGCCGCTGGCCTCGTTGACGTTGCCGACGGGGCCGAACGGCTCGACCGGCCAGGGCAGCGTGAGCTCGGTGATCTCGGGGGCGGCCTGGTCGCCCAGGGCGTCGCGCACGGCCGCGGTCAGCAGCGGGGTGCGGACGAATTCGTCTCCAGCGGCGAGGATCCGCATGGTTGTTCCTCTCGTGCTCAGGCGCAGCCGGTGCCGGCGGTGGTGTCCGCGGCGGTGCCGTTGCCGGTCGTGTTCTCGTAGCCGGTGATGCGGGCGACCTTCTCCGCGCTGGCGGAAGCGGGGTCGAAGCGGTAGCCGACCCAGTCGGTCAGCAGCTTCTCGGCCAGCTCGGCGCCGATGACGCGGGCGCCGAAGGTGATCACCTGGCAGTTGTTGGACTTGATCGACCGCTCCGCCGAGTAGGCGTCGTGGGCGACGGTGGCGCGGATCCCGGTGACCTTGTTGGCGGCGATGGCGACGCCGATGCCGGTGCCGCAGACGAAGACGCCGCGGTCGGCGTCGCCGCGGGCGATCGTCTCGGCGCCGGCGACACCCAGGTCAGGGTAGGCGGTGGGGTCGGAGGAGTCGGCCACGCCGACGTCGATGACCTCGGCGACGCGGTCGTCGCCGCGCAGCAGATCGGCGAGCCGGTTCTTCAGGTCGGCGCCGGCGTTGTCGGCGGCGACGACGATGCGCAGGGGCGCGTCAGCGGTGCTCATGCGGTCTCCTCCGGGGCCGCCGCTTCGGCGACGGCGGTGACGAGGTGGGCGAACGAGGTCGCGCCGGGGTCGGCGTGGCCCTTGCTGCGGGCGGCGAGCCGGGCGGCGCGCCCCTTGGCGGGGCTCAGGTCGGCGGTCGCGGCGGCGGCGCTGCGCGCGGTGGCGGCAGCGGCGGTCCAGGCGGCCGCTGCGGCGTCCGGACCGGCGTCCGCCGGGGCCGCAGCGGCGCGGGCGGCGAGTTCGGCGCGGAACGGCTCGATGGCGTCGAGCATCGTCTTGTCACCGACTTCGGCCTTGCCGAGCTCGGTGAAGGCGGCGACGGCGGCGTCGGCGGCGGACGACACCGCGGCCGGGGACACCGCGCCGGGCGCGATGCCGGCCAGTCCGGCGCCGGTCTCGGCCAGCAGCACCCCGTACAGGGCTCCGGAGGCGCCGCCGGCGGCGTCGGCGAACGCGGTCCCCGCCTGCAGCAGGGCCTCGGAGGGGGCGGCGCCGCCCTGCTCGGCGGTGCGGGCGGCGGCGACCGCGGCGCGGATGCCGCGGACCATGCCCAGGCCGTGGTCGCCGTCGGCGGCGACCGCGTCGAGGCGGCCGAGCTCCTCCTCGTTCTCCTCGATCCGGACCATGGCGGCGGTCAGGCCGCGGTCGACCGGGCCGGCCGCGGCGGCCGTGTCCGGGCGCTCCAGGCCGGCGTCGACGGTGCGCTCGGTGGCGACCTGCTCCAGCACGGCGCCGGTGCTGACGTAGCCGGGGGTGTCGCAGGGCGCGGCGTAGAGCTCGGCGAGCTCGTCGTCGAGCACCATCACCGACAGGGACATGCCGGCCATGTCCAGCGAGGTGACGAACTCGCCGACCTGGCTGTCGACCACGCTGAGGCCGGCGTCGAGGAGGCGCTGGTGGATGCGCGGGAAGGCCGCGAACATCTCCTCGTACTTGGTCCGGCCGAGGCCGTTGACCAGCACCACCACGCGGCCGGAGCCGGGCAGCTCGGGCAGCAGGCCGTCGACGAGCTCGTCGGCGAGCGCTTCGGCGCCGAGCCGGCCGACGGTGCGCACGCCGGGCTCGCCGTGGATTCCCAGGCCCATCTCCATCGCGTCGTCGGCGACGGTGAACAGCGGCTCGGCGGCGCCGGGCAGCGTGCAGCCGCCGAAGGCGACGCCGAAGGTGCGGGTGGCGTCGTTGGCCTTGACCGCGGCCGCGTGCACGCCGGCCAGGTCGTCGCCGCGCTCGGCGGCGGCGCCGGCCACCTTGAAGACGAGGAAGTCGCCGGCCACGCCGCGGCGCTTCTCCGGCGCCTCGGCGGGGCCGGAGGCGATGTCGTCGGTGACCAGGATGGTCTGGCTGTCGATGCCCTCGGCGGCCAGGCGGCGCGCGGCGAGCCCGAAGTGCAGGACGTCGCCCTGGTAGTTGCCGTAGCCGAAGAGGACGCCGGCGCCGTTGTCGGCCTCACGCGCGGTCCGGTAGACCTGCTCGGCGCTGGGGCTGGTGAAGACGTCGCCGACCACGGCGCCGTCGGCGAGGCCGGGGCCGACCAGGCCGGCGAAGGCCGGGTAGTGGCCGCAGCCGCCGCCGATGACGACGGCGACCTTGCCGGGCCGCTGGCTGCGGGCGACGACGCCGTAGGCGCCGGGCACCTTGCGCACGGTCCGCCCGTAGGCGGTGGCGAAGCCGTCGAGCCAGTCGCGCTTGAAGGTGGTGGGGTCGCCGAGCACGGTCATGCGCTCACCTCCTGGGGTGCGCGCTCGCCGCCGAGGCGGGCGAGCAGCTTGCCGCTGGCGTCCGGTGCGCCCTTGGCGACGTCGGTCGCCAGCGCCAGCGCCTCGGCCTTGGGCGGGTACTCCGGGTTGGGCAGGGCGATCACGGTGAGGCCGGCGGCGGCCGCGGCGCGGATGCCGTTGCCGGAGTCCTCCACGGCCAGGCACTCGGTACCGCTGCGGCCGAGCCGGGAGGCGGCCTCCAGGTAGACGTCGGGGCTGGGCTTGCCCCGCTCCACCTCGGCCGAGGAGACCGTGGCGGTGAAGTGCCCGGTCAGGGCGTAGGCGTCGAGGACCGCATCGATGACGCGGCGGGCGGCCGAGGACGCGAGCGCGATCGGGGCTTGGGCGGCCACGTCGCGCACCATCGCGTCGGCGCCCTCGATGAGCGGCGCGCGGCCCTCGCCGATGGCGGCGATCATCCCGTCGACGACGGCGTGCTCGGCCTCCTCGGCCCGGTCCGGAACGCCGCTGCGCTCGGCCAGGTAGGCCGCCCACTCCGGAGCGCTCTTGCCCTGGCAGGTGGCGGTGTCGGCGGGGGTCCACTCGACCCCGTGCCGTGCGGCGTAGGCCGCCCAGTTCTCCTCCCAGAGGTGTTCGCTCTCGACAAGGACCCCGTCCATGTCGAAGACGACCGCGCCCAGTGTCATCGATAGACCCCTTTCACAAAGTCAACGCGAAGTTAACATGGTAGTTGTTACTTGTCACGGCCGGTGTCGTGCCCCAGCGCACACCCGGACGCCCCGATGCGCAATCCTGGTTCACATGACGAAGGCGACATCCGGCGGGAGCACGCGTTCACGCACGATCCGGCAGCAGCGCATCACCGACTACGTGATCGCGCAGGGGTCGGCCTCGGCCGCAGAGCTGGTCGAGCTGACCGGCGTCAGCCTCATGACGGTCCACCGCGACCTCGACGAACTCGCCCGCCGCGGCCTGCTGCGCAAGTTCCGCGGCGGCGTCTCCGCCCTGCCCTCGACCGTGTTCGAGAGCAACGAGGAGTACCGGCGCGGCGCGCACGTGGAGGCCAAGGCGGCGATCGCGCGGTCGGCCGCGGCGCACATCGAGCCCGGGATGTCGCTGCTGCTCGACGACTCGACCTCGGCCCTGGAACTGGCCCGGCTGCTGCCCGACCTGGGCCCGCTCACCGTGGCCACCAACTACCTGGGGGCGATCGAGGCCCTCAAAGGCGCCGAGGAGATCAGGCTGATCTGCATCGGCGGCGACTACTCCGGCACCCACGACTCCTTCATCGGCATGGCCTGCATCGAGGCGGTGGAGCGGCTGACGGTGGACATCGCCTTCGTCTCCACCTCGTCGATGACGGCGGACATGACCTTCCACCAGGAGCCCGAGATCGTGATGGTGAAGCGGGCGATGCTCGCCGCGTCTTCCACGCGCGTGCTGCTGATGGACTCCTCGAAGATGCCCCGGCCCGCACTGCACCGGCTGGCACCGCTGAGCGACTACGACCGGCTCATCGTCGACGCCGACACCCCGCCCGAGCTGGCGGAGGAGGCGGGCCAGCACGCCGCGGTGGAAGTCGCCCCCTGGTGATCTGCGCCGCCCGGCGATGCGGCCGCGCGGCCGGGGCGGCGCCGGCCGCTGGACGCCGGACCGCCGCAGCCGCAAGGGCTTCCGGGGCCCCGGGCCGCGGCGCGGGCGCGGCAGTATGACCCCCGTCACCGAGATGTGATGAAAACTGATCACGTTCTCGTGTTGCATGTTAACTTCACAAAGTCCATGATGTGCTCCGGATCTCGTCTGGAGGACACATGACCGCAACACCCACTTCACCCGCAGCCGCGCAGCGGCGCGGGCCGGTGGCCCGGCTGCTGGAGCGCGCCGGGCTTCCGATCCCCCTGGCTCTGGGCTACGTCGGCCTGCTGATCTTCATGATCGGCGACGGCATCGAGTCCGGGTTCATCGCGCCGTTCATGGCTGCCAACGGCGCCGGCGACGACATCCGCGCCTCCTACGTGGTGACCGTCTACGGCGTCGCGGTGATGCTGGCGTCCTGGCTCTCCGGCGCCCTGTCGGAGCTGTGGGGCCCGCGCCGGGTGATGCTCATCGGCCTGGGGATCTGGGTCGTCTTCCACGCCCTGTTCCTGGTGGCCGTGACCATCGAGAGCTTCCCGCTGATGATGCTCTTCTACGGCCTGCGCGGATTCGGCTATCCGATGTTCGCCTTCGGGTTCCTGGTGTGGATCACCGCCATCGCCAACCCGCAGCGGCTCGGCGCGGCGGTCGGCTGGTTCTACTTCGCCTTCACCGGCGGCCTGCCCACCCTGGGCTCGCTCGTCGCCGGCTTCACCAACCCGGTCTTCGGCCACTACGGCACGCTGTGGCTCTCCCTCGGCGTGATCGCCGTCGGCGGCCTCATCTGCCTGCTCGGCGTCCGCGAGCGCACCGGCTACCAGCGCCTGGCCCCCGAGGGCGTCAAGCCGGTCCAGAGCCTCATGTCCAGCTTCTCGATCGCGTGGAAGAACCCGCGCGTGGGCATGGGCATGGTCGTGCGGGTCATCAACACCGCGCCGCAGTTCGGCATGCTGGTCATGTTCCCGACGATCTTCGCCACGGACATCGGCTTCGGCGAGAGCCGCTGGCTGTTCCTCGTGTCGGTCATCTACGGCACCAACATCTTCTTCAACCTCATCTTCGGCGTGATCAGCGACCGCCTCGGCTGGCGCAACACCATCTTCTGGTTCGGCGCCATCGGCTGCTCGATCAGCATCCTGGCGGTGTACTTCCTGCCGCTGGCCGCCGGCCCGGACCACTACTGGCTGGCACTGCTCACCGGCGCGTTCTACGGCGCCACGCTGGCCGGCTTCGTCCCGATCTCGGCGCTGCTGCCGTCGATGGCCCCGGAGAACAAGGGCGGCGCCATGGCGCTGCTGAACTTCGGCGCGGGCGCCGCGACCTTCGTCGGCCCGGCGATCGTCAGCCTCTTCCTGCCGCTCGGCGCCGCCACCGTGGTCATCATCTTCGCGGTCATGTACGTGATCGCCGCGATCCTCGCCTGGTTCCTCAAGATCCCCGAGGAGACCCAGGCCAAGATCGAGGAGGGCGTCGCCCTCCAGGACATCGCCGAGCAGGACGGCGGCGCCGCTCCGGCTGCCGCCCGCTGATCCGGGCCCGCTCACCGCGGGCACGCACCCAGGCGCACTGCGCCGTCCTCCGCCGAGGCGCCCCCGGGACACCCGGGGGCGCCTCGGCGCATGCCGGGCCCAAGCCGCGCGGATCCGGCTGCCGGACTGCCCCGCATCGAAGCGCTGCACCGCGCCGAACTGCGGGTCAGGTCACGGGCGGCAACCCGTTCCGACACGGCCTCGACACGGTACATTTCCTCCAACATCCCCCTATCAATGGCCGACCTGCCCCAACCGCCGCGGGCGCCGCGGATTCGGCGGCGGGGCACGCCCCGGAGTCCGGCAAAGAGTGCAAAAATCGACCAACATGAAGCAGCCGCCGTACATCCTCGTTGTCAACGGGGCGAAGGTCAGGCGCCCGGTATTCGTCATCGGGGCGCCGCACTCCGGCACCGATCTCGTCGCCGGAGCGCTGGGCCGCGCCCCGGGGGTGCTGCTGCGGGCCGGACATCCGGCCGTGTCCGGCGCGGTCTATACGGTGGCGCGCAAACCGGGGGTGGCGGAGGAGCGCTCGTCCGGCGCCGCCGCACTGCTGCGGGACGCCTTCGCGGAATCCTGGCAGCTGACTCCGCCCACCTGCCCGTTCTGCCCGGGCACCGCCTACAGCGCCCGCGCCTCGGCCGAGCCGTGCGAGCACGCGGCCCAGATCACTGCCTACGGTGACGCCAGTCGGGACCTGATCTACAGCGCGCCGGTTCTCTCCGCGGCCTTCGCCGACGCCGCGTTCGTCCAGGTCATCCGGGACGGCCGGGAGGCCGTAGCGGAGATGCTCGGCGACGAGCGGGAGACCGGCTGGTTCCGGCCGGGCGCGGTGCGCCTGGACGGCGACCTCCCGCACCCGTTCTTCGGCGTCGAGACCGGGGACGAGCGCGACCGCTACCAGCACCTGTCGACGGCGGCCAAGTGCGCGCTGCGCTGGCGGGGTGCCGTGCGGCTGTCAGCCCGGCTGCGCTCGGAGCTGAGCGCGGAGCGGCTCATGACGCTGCGGTACGAGGACATCTCCGGCTCGGAGGTGGAGACGGCCGAGCAGCTGCGGGCGTTCACCGGCGCGAAGGTGTCGGCTCTGGAGCTCATGCCCGCGGAGAACACGGCCCGGCGGCCCAGGCTGAGTTCGGAGGAGCACGCCGACGTGATGTCGGTGGCCCGCACCGAACTGGGCCGGCTCGGCTACGTCGAGCGCTCCTCGGCCGCGCGCTGACCCTGCCGGGCGGCGCGCCGCGGCCCGGCGTGCTGGCGGCCGGCCTGCACGGAGGTGCAGGCCGGCCGCAGCCTCAGTCGAGTTCGGGGATCCGCGGCGCGTAGCGGCTGAACAGGCGCTTGTTGGCCTCGTCGCCGCCGGTGACGTTGGCCGAGCGCCACAGCGGCGGCTCGGCGCCCGCTGCCTGCGCCCGGTCGTAGACCGCCGCCAGCAGAAGGTCCCACAGGTAGGCGTTGGCCAGGCTGGACACCGGGGCGGTCACCGGCGCCGCCTCCGGGTAGGTCGCGTCGCCGGGCGGCACCAGCGTGTCGATGACGATGTCGGCCTCCTCGGCCAGCGTGCCTCCGGCGCGGCGCGGCGCCGCGGCCGACGCCGCCCGCGAGGTGACGGCCACCACCGGGATGCCGCGCTCGCGCGCCTCGCGCGCCAGCTCGACCGGGTAGGGGTTGACGCCGGAGGTGGAGAACACGACGAGGATGTCGCTCTCCTGGTAGCCCGTCTCGGCGAGCACCCGCGCGGCCAGGCCGCTCTTCCGCTCGGCCGCGGTGGCCTCCGCGGCGCCGTGCAGCGGCAGCAGCCCGGGATCGTAGACCGGCTTCACCGGAGCGAGCCCGCCGGCGCGGAAGAACGCCTCGGCGACGGCGATCAGCGAGTGGCCCGAGCCGGCGGCGAGCACCACGCCGCCGCCCTGGACGACGCGCTCCACGACGAGGTCGGCGACCTCGCCCACCGCAGCCGCGTTGGCCTCCTCCACCCGGGCGAGATGGCCGCGCATCCGCGCACCGAGGCCGCCGGCGTCGAACGACCCGCCGTCGGCGGAGCCGTCCGGGCCGCCGGAACCGGCCCCCGCCCCGGGCGCTCCCCCGCCGCTCACAGCCACCCCTGGTCGGCGAGCGGGCCGCGAAGGTCGCGCGCCAGGCCGTCCCGGTCGAGGAAGTCGTCGACCGCGAGGACGACCGGGGCGAGGCCGTCCAGGTCGCCGGTGTGCATGCCCTGTCCGATGACGACGTCGGCCGTCATCCCGCGGGCCGTGGTGACGTCGGTGTTCTCCACCTTCGCCGCGACGCCGAGGTCGGCGAGCGCGCCCTCCGCCGTCATCTTCAGGATGAGGCTCGACCCCATACCGACCCCGCACACCGCAAGTACCGCCAACGGCTCCGACCGCGACATCCGCGCCCCTCTCTGATCTGTCCTGTGCAGTGCTGCCCGGCGGCTGCAGTCAGCCGCCGCCCTTTCCCGAACCGCCCTCGGCGCCCTTGCCGCGCATCCGCTCGCGCCCCTTGGCGCGCAGCCGCTCCTTCTCGTCCTCGGTCATCCGGCCGCCGGAGCCTGCCCCGCCGGACCCGCCCGGCTCTTCGGCCGCGCCGGCGCCGCGGCTGCGCCGGGAGAGCCAGAGCAGCACCGCGACGGTGAGCACGCCGACGGCGATGGGGGCCACCCACACGGTCGGCGCGATGCCGGACAGCGGCAGCAGCACCGCCATGATGAGGTACCAGTCCGGGTCGGCCAGTGTGGACAGCTCCGGTGCGGTGTTGCTGAGCGGCGCCCAGAACAGGGCCTGGCCCACGGCGAGCACGATGCCGTTGAGCACCCCGCCGAAGACCGCGCCCCGCCAGCCGGCGACCGCGTTGCCGAAGACTCCGCCCGCGCCGCCGCCGAAGAACAGCATGATCATCGGCGGGACCAGAGTGAACCAGCCGGCCCAGGCGAAAACCCCCAGCAGCACCAGGAAGACCGCGGTGCTGGAGACGAAGCCGACCATGACGGCGGTGGGCGCGAACGGGAAGATGGTGGGGATGTCCAGCGCCGGCCGGGAGCCGGGGATGAGCCTGTCGCTGACCCCCTTGAAGGCGGGCACGATTTCGGCGAGGAACATGCGCACGCCGTAGAGCAGGATCGCGATGCCGGCGGCGAACCGGAAGCCGGCAATGACACCCCACGCCCACGGGTCGATGCCCTCTTCGTAGTTGTTGGCCGCCTCGGCCACCACGCCCTGGTCGGCGAAGGCCATCGACACCAGCAGGATCGCGCCGATCACCAGCGCGGTGCTGACGTTGACGTCCTTGAAGAAGGAGAGCTGCCGCGGGAGCTTCAGCTTCTCGGTGCTGTGCCGCTCCGGATCGCCGAGCGGTTTGGCCGCAACCGCGGTGACCAGCGCCAGCACCGACGTGGTGTGGCCGAGGCCGAACTCGTCGCGGCCGGTGACCTTGCGCATGAACGGTGCGATCCACAGCGGCTGCAGTGTCCAGTAGCAGGCGATGAGGATCGAGCCGCTGACGACGAGCGTCCACTGCGGCAGGTCGCCGAACGCCTCCACGAGGCAGGCGGTGATGACGACGCTCACCCAGAACATGAGGTGCCCGGTGAGGTACACGTAGCGCGCCGCCGGGAACACGGCGACGAGCAGCATGTGGATGATGAACCCCAGCGTGATCACCAGCGCGATAGTGCCGCCGTGCGAGTTCAGGAAGGCGTCCAGGGTGTTCTGCGACGCCGGCGGCTCCGCGCCCACGGCGCTGGAGACGATCGCCTGGAAGTCGGCCAGGCCGCCGCTGAACAGGTCGACGCCGACGAACAGGATGACGATGCCCAGCACGGCGCGCATCGCGCCGCCGACGACGTCCTCGACCGGCTTGCGCTGCAGGATCAGGCCGAGAAGCGTGATCAGTCCGATCAGGATCGCGACCTGTCCGAAGACGTTGTTCGCAATCCAGATGAGCGCGTTCAGCAGCACGTCCATGGGCGCCTCGCCGGTCGGGTCGGGGGATTCGGCAGACAGGGCAGACAGGGTCGGGCGGTCCCGCAGACCTGGCCGGAGCGGCGGCCGGAACACAACGGGTCCCCCACCCTCCCCTGCAGCCCCAGGCCCGAGGTATCAGTCAGAGACCGATTCCATCACGATTCCGGAATGAATCACCGAAAGGCCCGCCGGGGAGGGGGCAGGGACCGTTGACCCGCGCCGCACCCGGGCTGAGACTGCGGAGAACCGGACCCCGGCTCGAAAGGCCCCTCGATGCCGCCCGCGCCCCCCGCTCCGTCCTCCTCCCCGGACGCCTCCGCCGCGCTCCCCGACCGCACCCTCGACGCGCTCGTCGTCGGCGCCGGCTTCGCCGGCCTGTACCTGCTGCACCGGATGGCCGGGCTCGGCCTGGACGCGCACGCCATCGAGGCCGAGCCGGGCATCGGCGGCACGTGGTACCGCAACCGCTACCCGGGCGCGCGCTGCGACGTGGAGAGCATCGACTACTCCTACTCGTTCTCCCCCGAGCTGGAGCGGGACTGGAACTGGACCCACCGCTACCCCGACCAGGAGCAGATCCTCGCCTACATCCGGCACGTTGCCGACCGCTTCGCGCTGCATCCGCGCATCACCACCGGCACCCGGGCCGCCGCGGCCGCCTTCGACGAGGGGGAGGCGCTGTGGCGGGTGCGCGCCGAGGGCGGCGCTGTGCTGCGCGCCCGCCACCTGGTGATGGCCACCGGCTGCCTGTCGGTACCGAACGACCCCCGGCTGCGCGGCAGCGCGCGGTTCACCGGACGCACACTGCACACCGCGCGCTGGCCGCACGGCGGCGCGGACTTCACCGGCCGGCGGGTCGCGGTGATCGGGACCGGCTCATCGGCGGTCCAGGCGATCCCGCTGATCGCTGCCGAGGCGGCCGAACTCACCGTCTACCAGCGCACCGCCAACTTCAGCCTGCCGGCCCGCAACGCGCCGCTGCCGCCGCAGGCCCTGGACGCGGCGCGGCGCCGGTCGCCGCAGCGGCGGGCCGCGGCCCGCGCGTCGCACTCGGGGGTGCCGGGCACCGATCCGCAGCATTCGGCGCTGGCGGTGGGGCCCGCGGAGCGGCAGGCGGAGTTCGACCGGATGTGGCGCGAGGGCGGCCTGTTCGGCGCGCTGCGCTGCTTCACCGACATCCTCACCGACGCCGAGGCGAACCGGACCGTGGCCGACTACGTCCGCGGCCGCATCCGGGCCGAGGTGGACGACCCGGCCACCGCCGAGGCACTCTGCCCGACGACCCACCCGCTGGGCACGAAGCGGCCCTGCCTCGACACCGGCTACTACGCCGCCTACAACCGGGACGGCGTGCACCTGGTCGACCTGCGCAGCGAACCGCTCGCGGAGATCACCGAGCGGGGCGTGCGCACCAGCCGCCGCGAACGGCCGGCCGACGACATCGTGCTGGCCACCGGGTTCGACGCGATGACCGGCGCGCTGGCAGCGGTCGACGTGCACGGACGCGGCGGCCGCAGCCTGCGCGACGCCTGGGCCGGCGGCCCGGAGACCTACCTCGGGCTGGCGGCGGCCGGCTTCCCGAACCTGTTCACCGTCACCGGGCCCGGCAGTCCGTCGGTGCTGAGCAACATGCTGGTCTCCATCGAGCAGCACGTGGAGTGGATCTCCGACTGCATCGCCGGGCTGCGCGACCGCGGCGCCCGCACGATCGAGGCGACCCCGCAGGCGCAGGCGGAGTGGACGCAGCACGTCGCCGACGCCGCGGCGCTCACGCTCTACCCGCAGGCCGACTCCTGGTATGTCGGTGCGAACATCCCCGGCAAGCCGCGCCGCCTGCTCCCCTACGTGGGCGGCGTCGGACCCTATCGGGAGCTGTGCACCCAGGTGGCCGAAGACGGCTACCGGGGCTTCGCGCTGGCCTGAGCGGCCGAACGCGGTGCCGCCGGCCGTCCTGCGGGTCGGGCCGGCGGCGCGACCGCCCTGTCCTGCGCCCGGCGCGCGTCAGCCCATCGCGAGGATGCGCTCGGCGGGGATGAGGACCGCGGTGCGGCGCTCCTCCTCCATCGCGCGGTCGTAGTCGTCCCAGTCGTCGTGGGTCCCGCCGGCCGCGGTGAACACGCCGCGCAGCAGGGCCCGCAGGCGCGGTGCATCGATGCCGGGCAGCGGATCGTCGTAGCCGACCAGCTGGGCCGGGCCGCCGACACTCGCCCACGGGTAGCCGGCCTGGAACACGATCGTCGCCTGCGGCCGGACCCGCAGGACGCGCAGCTTCACCGCGCCGGTGACGGTGGTGAAGGCGACCGCGGGGTCGCCGGTCAGGGGGTGCTCGGTCAGCCCGGCCGCCACCACGCTGGAGTGGACCGAGCCGTCGGAGCGCACCACCGAGACCACGCCGCGGTGACCGCCGGCGTCGATGACGGCTTGTACATCGCTGAGTGTCGCCATCCGCAGACCTTACTGCGCCGGGGCTCCGGGAACGCTCCGCGGAGCAAACATGACGCAGTTCACTAAAAGAAACACCGTCAGCTTCAGTTAACGGTGATTACTCTAGAGGGAGGAGCAGAACCACACGGACCCGTTGAGAGCGAGGTGGCCCGATGGTCGACGTCGGCCTGATCTACACGGTGCTGGGCGTGACGGCGGCGGGAGTCGTCCTGGTCTTCCTCGGAGCGGCCGGCTTCATCGCCTACCAGCTCACCCAGGACCGGCTCGACGCCAAGGCCGGGGTCCCCCTCCCCGGAGGATCCGCGGCGCAGGCCGAACCGGAGCCCGGTGCCGCCGGCGACCGCGGCACCCTGGTCGGTACCTGAGACACTCGCACGCCGGGGCCGGAGGGACCGCGCAGCGCGCCGGACGGCGCCAGGCCGCCGGCCGGTGTCAGGCGCCCTAGGGAGTGTTTTCTGAAGGCTTCCGTCAGGCGAGCGGCCGTCCAGGCAATCTCTCGCAAGTCCGCTGGGCGAAGCTCAGCCTGGTTTGGCTTTTCGAGTGCAGCGGCGCAGCGAGAGGCAGCCTGGTGGTCGCGCAGCCAGGAATGGTTCAAAAAGCACGACCTACCCCTGCCGCCCCCACGTGCCGCGCACGGCCATGGTCAGTGCCGTGCCGGCGAAGGCCCACAGCGACACCGCCCCGCCGAAGCCGGGGACCGAATACCAGAGTCCGTCTGCGCCGGGAAGCGCCGATGCCGCGGCCACCGCGGCGACGGCGGTTCCGCACAGCGCGGCCGCCAGCCAGTAGAAGAGGGGCACCCGGAGCAGGATCGCGAACGGCACGAAGTGCGCTCCGACCACGAGGAGCACCCAGGCCGGCTGCAGCCACGGGCTCTCCAGCCGTTCGTGGATCACGTGGGCCCCGCCGGCGACCAGCGCGACCTCGACCGCGATGACGGGGCCGAACCACGCCGGGTGCGGCCGGCCGGGCTGCGCCGGTGCTCCGGATGCGGCGGCACCGCGCAGGGGTGTCCGCACCGCGCGCACCGCGACGGCGGCGGCCGCTGCGGCGAAGGCAGCGAACACCAGCCATCCGAGGACGGTGAGCACCTGGTGCCCGCCGGACAGGCCCTCGCCGGCCCACTGGAGCCAGATCCGGCCGAACCAGGCGCCGATGACGGCTCCCAGGGCCACTCCGATCCCGGTCTCCCGGTCCACGGCGCCTACTTTCTTCGCGTTCCCGCGTTCCCGCGTTTCCGCGTTTCCGCGCTGCCGGGCGCGGTCCCGCCCGCCCCCGCGCCCCCTGGTCCGCTCCGCCAGCACATCCGACGGAGCGGGCGCACCCCGGGTTCCGCTGCCGGGGTGAGCGGCCGGTCCCCCGAGCCGCGCGTTCGGCCGCTGCGCGCACGGGCCCCAGCCCGGCCGCGGTTCACTCCACGGCGACCACCCGCGGGACACGGACCGTGAAGCGGAATGTGCCCAGGAAGATCGTGGCGATGACGGTGTAGGCGCCCCGCTCCTCCTCCAAGACCGTGCGTGTGCGGACCGCCGTCCAGCCCCACCCGGTGTGCGTCAGCGCCGTCCGGTAGGCGGCCTCCGCTGCCAGCGCACGGGACGGATAGACCGCCCGCTCCTCCGGCAGCGCACCCCCGTCCATCGGGTCGTTCACCGGCCCGTTGCACTCGTCGACGTAGACCACCCGGCGCTCCGCGCGGGCGCCGCCCCCACCTGCCGTCTGCGGTCCCTTTCCCTGGCGTGCCGCTGCGCCCGGCCCCGGACCGGTGCGCTCCGGCGCCCTCAGACCAGTTCGCCGACCTCGACCCGGAAGAAGTGCGTCTCGAGCATGCCGCGGCACACGACGAGGAAGGAGTCGTCGGCGCGGCGGACGACGGTGCGGCGGCGCTCCGACGACGGATGCGGCGGGAAGTGGGAGTACGCCAGCGCGTGCGCCGCCTCCATCGCCTCCTCGCGGCTGCCGTAGACGGTCCCCTCCGACGGGTCGGCCACGAAGCGGCCCCGGTAGCCGCCGGTGCTCTCCTCGACCACCACCACCCACGCTGCTGCCATTGCGTCCGGCACCTCCCTGCCTGTCTTCCGCTTCTGCCTCCCCGTCTGACCGCGGCGCGCACGCGGAGGTTCCGGACTCGGCAGGCGGGGCCGCATCCGGCCGGTGCGCCGGCCGGGCGCGCGGCACGCCGGTCGCGCCTCCCCGGCCGCGCGGTGGCGGTGTGGCTAGGGTGGCCGCACGGGGCGGTAGCGGGGCTCAGCTGGGACGGGGGCAGCGATGGCGGAAGGGCCGGAGCAGGAGGCGCTGGCGGTGGCGCGGCGGTCGGCCGACCGCGCACCGTCCATCGCGGGCACCCGCCCGTGGATCATCGGCGGGGACAGCACGCACATCACCCTGAGCGCCGACAGCGACCGGCAGCTGGAGATCGCCGACCCGACGGCGCGCGAGCTGATCATGAGCTGCGGCGCGGCGCTCTTCACCATCCGCGTCGCACTCCAGGCCCAGGGTTTCCGGCCGCAGGTGCGGCTGCTCCCCGATCCGGACCGGCCGGGGCTGCTGGCCGCCGTCACGGCCGACGGCACGGCCGAGCCGGACCCGGACGCGGTGCGGCTCTTCGAGGCGGTCGACTCCCGCCGCACGCACCGCGGCGCGTTCGCCGAGCCGGTGAGCGACCCCACCCGGATCCGGCGCCTGCAGGACGCCGCGGAGAGCGAGCACGCCTCGCTGCAGCTGGTCACCGGGGTGGACCGGGTGCGCTCGCTGGCATCGCTGGTCGCCGCGGCGGAATTCCTGCACCGCAGCGAACTGCCGGTGGTGGAGGAGCAGGACCGCTGGGTGCGCGCCGCCGGAGACCCGCGGCCGGGCGGGGTGCACGCCGAGGACTTCCCCCCGGTCGCCGATGACGAGGCGGTGCTCTTCCCCGGCCGCGACTTCGGGCACGGCCGCATCGGCGGGCGTCGCGCGGTCGGCGGCTCGGCCACCGGCGCGGTCGCGCTGCTCACCACCGTCGCCGACGACCGGAGCGGCCACCTCGCCGCCGGCCAGGCGCTGCAGCGGATCGCACTGACCGCGGAGAGCTGCGGGCTGCGCAGCGCCTACCACTCCCAGCCGCTCGAGGAGCCGCTGCTGCGCGCCCTGATCACCGAGCGCTTCGCCGCCTCCGGCCACCCGCAGATGATCCTGCGCCTGGGCCGCCCCGCGCGCACGTCGCAGGACGGCTCCGACGGCGAGCCCGACGGAGTCGCCGGCCTCGCCTGACCTCCCCGGCCGTGCGCAGCCCCGGCCGGGACCGCGCGGGCCGTTCCGCTCCGGGCGGGCGCGCGGTAGCGTGCGCAGTCCGCGACCGCGGGGCGCCCCCGTTCCCGCGGCAGGACGGTGGGAGGACCCGTGGGCCCGACCGAGCGGCTGCGCGACGATCTCGGACGCGCCGTTGAGGTGCCGCGGCCGGTGCGGCGGGTGGTGTCCCTGGTGCCGTCGCTGACCGAGGCGGTCGCGGAGTCGGCACCGGAGCTCCTGGCCGGCCGCACCGTGTGGTGCACCGAGCCGGCCGGGCTGGCCGCCCCGACCGTGCGCGGCACGAAGAACCCCGACGTGCAGCGGATCGCAGCGCTCAAGCCCGACCTGGTGGTGGCCAACCAGGAGGAGAACCGCAAGCGGCACGTCGACTGGCTGGCCGAGCGGGGGATCGCCGTCTGGGTGACGGCCGTGCACACGGTGCCCGCGGGCATCGCCGCGCTGCGGCGGCTGCTCGCCGAGGTGCTGCAGCTGGCCGAGCCGGAGTGGCTGCACCGCGCCGCCGACGCGTGGGCGGGCCCGCCGCCGCCGGCGGAGTTGCGCGTGGCGGTACCGGTCTGGCGCGATCCCTGGATGGTGCTGGGCCCGGACACGTTCGCCAGCGACCTGCTCCGCCGTGCGGGCGCCGCCAACGTCTTCGCCGAGGGCGGGGAGGGCGCCGGGCGGTACCCGCGCACCGGACCCGCCGGTATTGCGGCCCGCCGGCCCGACGTCGTGCTGCTGCCGGACGAGCCCTACCCGTTCGCCGCCGCAGACGGCCCCGAGGCACTCGCGCCGCTGCCCTGCGCGCTGCTGCCGGGACGCGACCTGACCTGGTACGGCCCCTCGCTCGCCGGGGCGCGCGACCGGGTGCGCGCGGCGCTGCTGCCGGGCTCGGCCTCCGGGGCCGGGGCCCCGCCGCTTCCTACCTGAACCCGCCCCGGTGCGGCCCGGGCGCGGCACTGCGGCCGCCGAACCGGCAGGCGCGCGCCGCCCCGCTCGCCGCCACCGGCCCGGTCGGCCCGGTCCCCGCCGCCCCGCGCCTCTCACGCGCAGTGTTCGCCCACAGCTGAATCGCGGCGCGACGTCACCGGTTAGGCGCCTGCTCGTGCGGCAATACACGTCGGACACCCGCCGCCGGAGCCGGCTGGCACCGCACCGGCGGCACAGAAGCGCCGAAGAGAGGAGCAGGAACCCCGGTGGACGATGACCCTTCCTGTCCCGGCCGCGCCGCCGCCCAGGCGGCCCGTGCTGAACCCGCCGCGGCGGCGGCCGCTGCCGAGCGGGGCCGCTGATGGACGGCCAGACCGCGCTCAACATCGCGATGGTCGTCGCCTTCGTCCTGCTGGGCGGCGTGTTCGCCGGCACCGAGCTGGCCCTGGTCTCGCTGCGGGAGAGCCAGCTGCGCCGGCTGGAGAAGGAGAGCCCGCGCGGCGCGAAGGTCGCCTCGGTCGCCCGCAATCCGAACCGGTTCCTGTCTGCGGTGCAGATCGGGGTGACCGTCACCGGGTTCTTCTCCGCGGCCTACGGCGCCTCGACCCTGGCCCCGGACTTCGCGCCGCTGCTGAGCGCTGCCGGCCTGCCCGCAGGCGCGGCCGATGCGACCGCGCTGGTGGCGCTGACGCTGCTCATCGCCTACCTGTCGCTGGTGCTGGGCGAGCTGGTGCCCAAGCGGTTCGCGCTGCAGAAGTCGGCGGGGATCGCGCTGGTGGTGGCGCCGCCGCTGGACCGGTTCGCCACGCTGATGCGGCCGGTGATCTGGCTGCTGTCGGTCTCCACCAACGCGGTGGTGCGCGTGCTGGGCGGCGACCCGGCGACCAAGAGCGAAGACGTCACCCGCGAGGAGCTGCGCGAACTGGTGTCGGCCAACGAGGACCTGGCCCGCGACGAGCGCGACATCGTCGCCGACGTGTTCCAGGCGGCCGAGCGCTCGGTGCGCGAGGTGATGCGCCCGCGGGTGGAGGTGGAGTTCCTGCCGGCCGACCTTCCCGTGGCCGAGGCGGTCGCGCAGGTCGCCGCGCGGCCCTACTCGCGCTACCCCGTCACCGGTGCCGACGTCGACGACGTGCCGGGCTACGTGCACGTGCGCGACCTGCTCCCGGAGCACTCCCCCGAAGCGGTGCTGCGCGACGTGATGCGGCCGATCATCGCACTGCCCACGACCAACCCGGCCCTGCCGGCCCTGGGCGACATGCGCCGCCGCGGCACCCACATTGCGGTGGTGGTCAACGATTACGGCGGCACGGCGGGCATCGTCACGCTGGAGGACCTGGTGGAGGAGCTCGTCGGCGACATCCGCGACGAGCACGACCCCGCCGCGGCGGCGGAGCAGCACCACCCCGACGGCGCCGGCTCCTACAACGGCGGCCTGCGGGTGGAGGAGTTCACCGAGGAGTCGGGCATCCACCTGCCCGAGGGGCCCTACGAGACGGTGGGCGGCTACGTGGTGGCCCGGCTGGGCCGCCTCGCGCGCCGCGGCGACACCGTCCCGGCCGGCGACCGCGTGCTCCGCGTCACCGAGACCGCCGGCCACCGCGTCCGCACCGTCGACGTCGCCCGCCGCGCCTGACCGGGGGCGGCGCTGCCGGCTCAGGCGCCGCTCAGCTGGCTGATGAGGGTGGCGATGGCGAAGAACGCGTAGAAGGCGACGGCCACGGACAGCGCCACGGTCCTGCCGCGCCCGATCCGGGCCGTGGCGGGCACGTCGCGGCGGTTGAGGCGCAGCAGCAGCGCAGCGTAGAGCAGCGTGACCACCGAGGCGGCGCAGGTGGAGATGAGCAGCAGCTGCACCGGCTGGTCCATCCCGGACAGCAGGATCGCGGTGCCCAGCAGCACCTCGCCCCACACGACGGCCAGGTAGAGGCGGCCCTCGGTCCAGCGGGTGGAGGACTCCAGGTAGTTCCGCTTCACGAAGTCGCTGATGACGCGGCCGATGATGTCGATGAGGCCCAGCGCCGCCGCCCACAGCGAGACGGTGGCGACCGAGAAGAAGAGCAGCTCCAGCCACGGCCCGACGCGGTCGCCGAGCAGCTCGCCCTGGATGCGCAGGAACTCCGGGCTGTTCTCGATATCGCCGCGGCCGAACAGCGTCTCGTAGGCCAGCATGCACATCAGGCCGATGGCGATGATGGAGACCGCGGTGAACGACGCGGCGTGCTCGACGTTGGCGCGGCGCCACCACACCTTCCAGCAGGCGGCGTTCCGCTCGTCGTCGGGGAAGGTATAGCGGTCGGTCCCGGCCGGCTCCTCGCGGCCGGTGATCGGCGAGACCAGCACCGGCACGTGGCGGCCCATGCCGTAGCCCTTGTCCCGGATCCAGTTGCTCAGCACCAGGTTGTGCACGCCGCCGGCGCCGGCCGCGCCGATGGCGCTGAGCATCAGCGCGAAGGGGATCTCCGCGGGCACCTGGCCGAACTCGGCGACCGCGCTGGTACCGGCTTCGGCCCAGGTGCTCGCGCCGAGCACGGCGACGACCACCACGGCGAGGAAGAACAGCGTCAGGCCGACCTTGATCAACTCGGCCTTCTCCACCGTCCGGTACACCACCGGCGACGCGGTGAGCAGGATGCCGATGACGAAGAGCGAGATCACCGAGACCCAGAGCGGGTCGCCGCCGCCGACCGTGAAGGTGAAGACGGTGGCGGCGCTGGTCGCCCAGCCGGGCCAGGCGTACTGGAAGGCGCCGGCGGCGCAGATGATCACGCCCCACCCCTTCCACCAGCGGGAGAAGCCGGCGACCACGGTCTGCCCGGTGGCCAGGGTGTAGCGCTCGATCTCCATGTTGATGACCGACTGCAGCAGGACGGTGACCAGCGCCAGCCAGAGCAGCCCGAAGCCGGCCATGGCGGTGATGTAGGGCCACAGGATGATCTCGCCGGCGGCCAGGCCGATCCCGGCCGCGACGATGCCGGGGCCGATCATCCCGCGCAGCCGGACCGGCTCGGGAAGGTCGCGCACCTGGGGTCCGGTACCCGCTCCGGACGTGCCGGCGGCGTCCGGCCCTGCTGCCGGAGCAGCTCCGGCCGAACTCTGCGGCGATGCGCCGCCCGGGCCGGCGTGGTCGGGGGTGCCGCCCGGCGGTCTCCCCCGGCCGCTCGGGGTGCTGTCGGGGGAGCTGCTGTCTGGGGCCATGAGGGTCTCCGGGGTGAGGGGGTCGGGCAGTTGAGCGGAGGTCTGCCGCCGGAGCGGAGGGGCGCGGCGGCGGACGGCCGACGGGGCTGGGGAAACCGCCCGCCGGCCCTGCTGGTGCTGCGGCTGCCGGGGAAGCCGGCCGGGATCAGCCGGCCGGACTCCCGCCCGCGGGTGTGCCGGCGGCGGCCGGCGCATGCTGGGCGGCGCGGCGCACGGGGGTGTTGGCGGCGCCGAATCCGGAGTAGCCGCCGGTGCGCTGGAGGAGTTCGAAAAACACCCGGCCCACGGCGGCGGTGTAGCAGTGCACGAGGGTGCCGTGCTCGTCCTCGTCGTAGAGGAGCCCGTGCTCGCGCAGCGCGGCGATGTCACCGGTGCTGAGGTCGAAGCGGGCCGCGAGGTCCTCGTAGTAGTTGCCGGACACCGGGAGGAAGCGCACGCCGCGCGCGCGGGCGGCGCGCACCGCGGCCGCCGCGTCGGCGGTGTGCAGGGCGATGTGCTGCAGCCGCAGATGCGGGCCGTCCGCCCCGGTTCCGACGTTCTCGATGCTCAGCGCCAGCCGCACGCCGCCGCCGGGCCCGGCGAACGAGCGGCTGCGCACCAGGCCGTAGGGGTCGGCGAGCTCCAGGCTCTCGCTGGGCTCCAGCCCGAGGACGCCCCGGTGGAACAGCGCGGCCTCGTCGTAGTGCGGCCAGGGCTGGGTCAGGCCGACGTGGTCGACGCGCTCGGGCGCCGCGGCGCCGGGGCCGTCCGGCGCTTCGGCCGCCACTGAGTCCGCAGCCGCCCCCGCGGTGAAGTCGCCGTTCCAGGACGCGCGTCCCGCGCCGGTGCGGCAGAAGAAGACCTGCGTGCCGTCGGGGGCCGCGATCGCGTCCAGGGGCACGTCGCCTTCGGCGCGCACGCGCGGCAGCACCGGCGACAGCAGAGCTTCCGCGCGCTCCACTGCCGCCGCGGGGTCGGGGCTCTCCAGGCCGAGGGCCGCGATCTCCGCGTCTTCGGCGGTGCCCGTCCCGGTGTTGCACAGGATGCGCGCCCCGCCGCTGCGCCACAGGTCGACCGGCTTGCTGCGGTGCGCGCCCTGCCGAACGAAACCGAGCCCGCTGAGCAGTGCCCGGACCGCGTCGGCGCGCTGCGGTGCGGCGCCGATCTCGACGAACGCGAACCCCTCCGCCGGGGGCGCCTGCGGCGGGACGCGCAGCACTGCGCGGGCCCGCTCCGATGCGGCGCGGGGCGGGGTGGCCCGCAGTACCGCGGCCGCCTGCTCCTGCACGACCGACAGCGAGCGCATGGCGTCGACGGCGCCGCGCTCCGGCGGGAGCCGCCGGTAGACGTCGTTGAAGATCTCCAGCGACGCCGGCCCGGCGTAGCCGGCCCGCAGCGCCGCGGCGAGCACGGCGGCGACGTCGAGGCCGCCCTGGCCGGGGAAGCAGCGGAAGTGCCGGCTCCACTGCAGGACGTCCATCGCCATCAGCGGGGCGTCGGCGAGCTGCAGCGCGAAGATGCGCTCGCCGGGGATGGCCTCGATGCCGGCCGGGTCGGCGCCGCGGGAGAGGATGTGGAAGCTGTCCAGGCAGGTGCCGAGCGCGGGGTGGCCGGCCGCCCGGACGATCCGCCAGGCGTGCGCGTAGTCGTTGACGTGGCGGCCCCAGGCCAGCGCCTCGTAGGCGATCCGCAGGCCGCGCTCGGCCGCCAGGTCGGCCAGCGCCGACAGCTGCTCTGCCGCGAGGGCGTCGTCGTCGACGGCCCAGGGCGCGGTGTTGGAGCAGACGAGGACCTCGGCGGCACCGATCCGGGCCGCCCGGTCGAGGGCGCGCTCGGCCCGCCGGCGGGCGTCGGGCAGCCGGGTGGCCGGCACCGCCTCCACGTCGCGCAGCGGCTGGTAGAGGGTGGTCTCCAGGCCGAGCCCGGCGCTGCGGGCGCGGATCTCCTCCGGCGGTTCGACCGCGGTGACCAGGTCGTTCTCGAAGATCTCCACGGCGTCGAAGCCGGCCTCGGCTGCGGCCTGGAGCTTGCGGGTGAGCGGCCCGCTGAGCGAAACGGTGGCGATGGAGGTGCGCATGGGGGGCCTCCGGGCGGGTGTGCGGCGGGGTCGGTTGGGGCCGGGAGCGGCTATCCGGCGGGCAGGGGCGCGAGCGCGGCCATGTCGTCGGCCATCCCCGCGGTGTCCGGCTCGTGGCCGGTGATCAGGCGGAACGCCGCGGCGGCCTGGTAGAGGGCCATTCCCGTGCCGGGGAGGATGCGGCAGCCGCGCTCGCCGGCGCCGCGCAGCAGCGCGGTGTCGGCGGGGCGGTAGACGGCGTCGGCCACCCACAGGCGGGGGGCGAGGAGTTCGGCGGCAACGGGGCTTCCGGGGTGCTCGGCCATGCCGACCGGGGTGGCGTTGACCAGGCCGTCCACCGTGGCCAGCAGGGCGGGCAGGTCGGCAGGGGCGGCCGGTTCGGCGCTGGCGCCGCGGGCGCGCAGTGCTGCCGCGGCGGCGGTGGCGCGGGCGGCGTCGGTGTCGACGATGCGCAGGTGCCCGGCGCCGAGGTCGAGCAGCGCGTGGGCGATGGCGGACCCGGCGCCGCCCGCGCCGAGCACGGCCACCCGGTCCAGGCGGGCGCCGGGGAGGCCGCGCGCGAAGGAGCGCGCGAACCCGGCGAGATCGGTGTTGTGGCCGACGGCCTCGCCGGCGGCGAACAGGACGGTGTTGACCGCCCCGGTGCGCACCGCGTCCGGGGAGAGCCGGTCGAGGCAGGCGATCACCGCCTGCTTGCAGGGGTGGGTGATGTTGAGGGCGTCGAAGCCGAGGCGGCGAGCGGAGTCCAGGAGGGGCCCGACCGCGCCCGGGCCGTCGGCGCCGATGTCGATGGAGCGGTAGACGTAGCGCATCCCCCGGCGCTGCGCGGCGCGCTCGTGGAGCGCAGGGGAAAGCGACGGCCCCACTCCGGCGCCGATCAGTCCGACCAGGTACGAGCGGTCTGTGCTGGACACGGCTCTCCTCCCCCGCCTCGGCTGCGCCGGGCGGAGCGATCAATGTACGAAACAGTACGTTAGTAATGCACATCACCCAACCCCCTGTAAAGACATCGCCGTTCGTCGGCGCCGGGCGGCAGCGGACCTGGGCCGGGCCCCTGCCGCGGCACCCGCCGGACCCCTGCTCTGCGCGGCCTGCGCCGGGGCGGCCCGCGGCGGAGCGGTAGGCTGGCGCCGACCGCGCCGGCACGCAGCGGCCCCCGCCCGCCGCCGCAGCGCGGTGCCGCCCGCCGACCACGACCGACCGCCGAGGGGACGCCCGCGCCGATGCAGGATCCGCCGCACGCAGCCGGGCGCGTCCGCGATGCGGTCCGCACCCGGGCCGAGATCCTTCGCGTCGCCACCGAGGAGTTCGCCGCCCAGGGGCTCGCCGGGGCGCGCGTCGACCGGATCGCCGAGCGCACCCGCACCACCAAGCGGATGATCTACTACTACTTCGGTGGGAAGGAGGGCCTCTACACCGCGGTCCTGGAACGCGCCTACGCCGGCATCCGCTCCCGCGAGCAGGAGCTCGACGTCAGCGGTATGCCGCCGCTGGCCGCGCTGCGGCACCTCGCCGAGACCACCTACGACCACCACGTGGCGCACCCGGACTTCATCCGCCTGGTGAGCATCGAGAACACCCACCGCGCGGAGCACCTCACCGCCTCACCCGCGCTGTCGGACCAGCGGATGCCGGTCGTCGACCTCATCTCCGGCATCCTGGCGAAGGGATGGGCGGAGGGCACCGTCCGCACGGACCTCGACGCCCTCGACGTCCACCTGCTGATCAGCTCCTACTGCGTGTTCGCCGTCGCCAACCGGCACACCTTCGCCGCCCTGTTCGGCCGCGACCCCTCCGATCCCGGGCACCGCGGCCACTACCGCGCCCTGGTCGGTGACATGATCACCCGCCACGCGGCAGCCTGAGTGCCGGTGCCCGGGCCAGGCACCGGCACTGCCTGCCGGACGCTCCTCGGGGCGCCGGTCAGGCCTCCGCCTTCCGGCCCGGCGCCCGGCGCAGGAGGACCGCCGCCACCAGGACGGCGGCGGCGAGGGCGAGCGGCGCGGCGACGGCCGCGTAGACCTGCAAGCCCGCGGTCAGGGCGGACTGGACTGCGCCGAGCAGGTCGGCGCCGGCCGCGCCGGGGAGGGCCTCCGCGGCGGCGGCGCCTTCGTGCACGCTGGACCGGGCGGCCGCCTCTGCGGCCGCCGGCACCCCCGCCGGGAGGGCGCCGGGAAGGAACGCGCGGTAGGCCACCATGCTCACGGCGCCCCCGATCGCGATGCCCAGGGCGGTGCCGAGCTCGCCGCAGACTTCCTGGGCGGCGGCCGCCGACCCCGTCTTCTCCTCCGGCGCCGAGGCGATGATGAGGTCGCTGACCAGGGCCATCGCCATACCCTGCCCGAGGCCCACGAAGGCGAAGGCGGCCACCAGCACGGGAAGCGGACCTGCGGCGACGGCGGGGACCGCGATCAGCGCGGCGCCCGCCGCGGCCGCCCCCAGGCCGCCCGCCACCACCGCCGCCGGCCGGTAGCGCCCGGCGAGCGCAGGGCCCGCCAGCGCGCCCGCGATGTTGACGGCGATGTAGGGCAGCGTCCACACCCCCGCGGCCAGCGGCGATATGCCCTCCCCCCACTGCAGGAACTGGGTGAAGAGGTAGAACACGCCCACCACGCCGATGCCGGTGAGCAGCACGGCGCCCAGGCCGGCGGCGATCCGCGGGTCGGCGAGCAGGCGGAGGTCGAAGAGCGGATCGGCGAGGCGGCGCTGCCGGAGTCCGAACAGAGCGAGGAGCGCGGCCCCCGCCCCTGCCGCGGCGAGGTCGGCGGCCGCGGCGCCGCTGCCTGCTTCCTGGCCGGCGGCGGCCTCCTGCAGGCCGTAGACCAGGGCGAGCATTCCGGCGACGGACAGCGCGATGCTGACCGCGTCGATCCGCGCCGCCGCGGTGCCGGCGGCCGCGGGGCGCTCCGGAAGCAGCAGCGGCCCGCAGGCGAGCAGCACCAGCATCACCGGGGTGTTGATGAGGAAGACCGACCCCCACCAGAAGTACTCCAGCAGCGCCCCGCCGAGAAGCGGGCCGACGGCCCCGCCCACCGAGAAGGCGCTGAACATGATCGCGATGGCGGCGCGCCGCTGCCCGTCGTCGGAGAACATCAGGCGCAGCAGCGAGAACAGCGGCGGCATCAGCGCGGCGCCGGCGATACCGAGCAGGCCGCGCAGGACGAGGAGCGCCTCCGGGCCGGTGGCGAACGCCGCGGCGGCCGAGAGTACGCCGAAGGCCGCGGCGCCGGAGAGCAGCAGCCGCCGCGGGCCGATCCGGTCGCCGAGGCGGCCCATGGTGACCAGGAAGCCGGCGATGAGGAAGCCGTAGACGTGGACGATCCACAGCGCCTGGGTCGCCGACGGATCGAGCTCCGCGGCGATCGTGGGCAGGGCGAAGAACAGCACGGTCAGGTCGGTCGACAGCATGAGCATGGGCGCGACCAGCAGCGCCAGGCCCGCCCATGCGCGCCGGTCGGCGCGCGCGGGCGCACCCGAGGGGGCGGTGCTCGGTTCGGTCATCAGGGGATCCGTTCGTCGGGGGCGGAGCCTGGACAGAAATCATTACGTCGTGCCACGTAACTTAAGGCTAGGCTGGGAGCCATGTCCACCCCGAGAGGAACGGCGGCGCCGAGCGGCCCCGGCGGCCGCCCCCGCGATCCGCACATCGACGGCGCCGTGCTCGGCGCGGCCCTGGAGGTGCTCGGCGAGAAGGGCTACGCGGCGCTGTCGCTGGAGGAGGTCGCGCGGCGGGCCGGGACGTCGCGGCCGGCGATCTACCGGCGCTGGAAGGGCCGCCCCGCGCTCGTCCTGGCCGCGGTCGCCGCGCGGCTCGACCTGCCGGCCCACCCCGACACCGGGTGCACGCTGTGCGACCTGGACGAGAGCTTCAACGTCTTCCTGGCCGCCTACCGCACCATCCGGCCGGAGGTGCTCGGCTCCCTCTACGCCGACTGCGCCGGCGACCCCGCGCTGCGCGAGCGCTACCTGGAGACCGTGGTCGAGCCGCCCCGCCGCGCGGTCGCGCGCACTCTGGAGCGGGCAGCCGAACGCGGCGACCTGCGCGCCGATGTGGACATGGAGCAGCTGCTCGACATGGTGGGCGCCCTGGTGCACTACCGGGCCCTGTTCGGGCGGCGCCACCTGAGCGATGCGGAGGCGGCCCGGGCGGTGGAGACTCTGCTGCGCGGCGCTGCCGCCGACTACGGCGCGCTCCTGGCCGCGAGCACCGGCCCCGGCCACGGCACGCATCCCGTCTGACGCCCCGGACGCAGCGGAGCCCGCCGCGGACGGTCACGTCGCGCGGCGGGCCCGGACGGCCGGCGGCTGGCGGCAGCCGACCGCTGGTACGGGGCTGCGGTACTGGCAGAGCAGCCCCGCTATCCCTCGCCGCGGTGGCCCTCCTGCCAGCGGTCCAGGTCGTCCTGGCCGATGTCGACCGGACCCTGCTTCTCCTGGCTGATACGGATGTAGTTGCCGAACGGGTCGCGCAGGGCGCAGTCGATTCCATAGGGCTGCTCGACGACGTCCTGGACGAACTCCACACCGCGCTCCTTGAGCTCGGCGTAGGTGGCCCGGCAGTCGCCGGTGGCGAGGATGCAGGCCACGCCGAGGCTGCCCTTGGTGAGCAGGTCGCGGATCCGGGCGGCGTCCTCCTCGCTGATCCCGGGCGGACCGGGCACCTCCAACAGCAGCCGGTGGCCGGGCGCGTCGGCCGGCGCGACCGTGAGCCAGCGCATGAACCCGAGGTCGACGTCACTGGTGACGGTGAGGCCCAGCTTTCCGACGTAGAAGTCGAGCGCCTCGTCCTGGTCCAGGACTTTGACCGGCGTAATCGCGATGTCGTTGATCATGCCGATCACGTTAGGCCGCGGGTGACCGGCGCGCTTCTCCGAAACTGCTCGGCCTCCCCCAGGCGCGCACGAAGCACTCGGGGGCGCGCCGGGTCCCCGCGCGGGCGCTCCGGTATCCGGTCGGCGTGTCGCCGACCACCGCGCGGAAGGTCCGGCCGAACGTGCCGATGCTGTCGGAGCCGACCGCGAGCGCGACCTCGATGACCGGCAGCTCCGTGTCGCGGAGCAGCGCCATCGCCCGCTCGATCCGCCGCCGCTGCAGGTAGCGGTGCGGCGACTCGCCGAACGCGGCGCGGAAGGAGCGCGCGAAGTGCGCCGGCGACATCAGCGCCACCCGCGCCGCGGCCGGCACGTCGAGCGGCCGGTCGAACGCGCGGTCCATCGCGTCGCGCGCCCGCAGCAGCCTGCGGTTCCGATCCTCCTGCAGCGTCATGGCCATGGTCCGATCGTGGCACGGGCCCGGCCGGACCGCGAGCGTGCGGCGGTGCCGCCGCGCGCCCGCCGGCCGGGTCAGCCCTTGACGGCGCCGGCCGTCAGCCCGGAGACCACGGAGCGGCGGAAGACGAGGGCGAGGATCGCGATCGGCGCCGTGACGGCCACCGAGGCGGCGAACAGGGTGCCGTAGGGCACCTCGAACACCGTGCCGAACAGGGCCATGCCGACCGGGATGGTCCGGTAGCCCTCCGCGGAGTTGAAGGTGAGCGCCATCAGGAACTCCATCCACGTCGCGGTGAACGTGAACACGCCCGCGGTGAACAGCCCGGGGCGCACCTGCGGAACGATGACCTGCACGACCGTGCGCAGCGGCGAGCACCCGTCGATGCTGGCGGCGTCCTCCAGGCCGCGCGGCACGCCCAGCATGTAGTTGCGGATGATCCACACCGCGAACGGCAGGTTGAAGGCGACGTAGGGGATGATCAGCGCCGGATAGGAGTTGAGCAGCCCCAGCTCGCGCTGCATCAGGTAGAGCGGCACCAGCACGGCGATCGGCGGGTACACCGAGATGATCAGCAGCGACACCATGATCGGGCCGCGGCCGCGCATCGGCGTGCGCGCCAGGGCGTAGCCGGCGAACGTCGCCAGCGACACCACGACCACCGTCGACACCGTGCACACGATCACGCTGTTGAGCATGTAGGTGCCGAACCCGTTGGCGAACGCGTCGACGTAGTTCTGCCCGGTCGGCTCCTTCGGCAGCGCACCCGGCGGCACCGCGCTGATCTCCCCCGGCGGCTTGAGCGAGTTCACCGCCATCCAGTACAGCGGCAGCGCCGTGAACACGACCAGGACCAGCGCTCCGGCGTTGACCGGGTTGAGGTAGCGGCGCCACCCGCGCCGTTGCACAGCGCTCATGCCACGTCCTCCCGTCCGACCTGCGCCTTGAAGGAGCGCAGGAACAGCAGGCAGGCGCCGGTCACCAGGACCCCGGTGGCGGTGGCCACGGCTGCGCCCGCGCCGATGTTGAGGTCTTGGAACAGCACCTTGTAGCCCAGTACCGCCAGCGACTGCGTGGCCGTGCCCGGGCCGCCGCCGGTCAGCACGAACGGCAGGTCGAACAGGCCGAACGCCTGCAGGATGCGGAACAGTACCGCGACCGCGAGGGTGGCGCGCAGCTGCGGCAGGGTGACGCGCCAGAATGTCTGCCACGCGCTGGCGCCGTCGACGTCGGCGGCCTCGTAGACGTCGCGCGGCAGCATGACCAGCCCGGCCAGGACGATGATCGCGACGAACGGCGTGGTCTTCCAGATGTCGGCGACCATCATCGCGGTGATCGCCGAGACCGGCTCGCCCAGGATCAGCGGGGTCGTGCCGGTCACCCCTTCGATCGCCCAGGTCGCGACGCCGAAGCTGGAGTTGTAGATGTAGCCCCACAGCTGGGCCGAGACGACGGTGATCATCGACCAGGGGATGAGCATCAGCGCCATCAGCCAGCCGCGCGCCGCCGTCAGCCGCTCCATCACCAGCGCCGCCAGGGTGCCCAGCACCAGCTCCACGGCGACGGTCACCAGGGTGTAGACGATGGTGAAGCCGAGCGCGTAGTAGAAGTCCTGGGAGGCGAACAGCGCCACGTAGTTGGCGAACGTCAGCTGCTCGACCACGAAGCCCTCGTAGCCGATCCGCACCTGGGAGAAGCTCAGGAACAGCGAATAGCCGATGGGGAACAGCGTGATCAGGCCGATCACCGCGAGCGAGGGCGCGGTGAAGGCCCAGCCCGTGCGGGCGGCACGGCGCTCCATGGCGTCGCGGCGCACCCTGGGCCCCGTGCCGCGTGCGCTGCCCGGGCCCAGGTCGTGGCCTGCTTTGCGCTGCGCGGGGACGGTGCCCGCGGTGGCGGGCGCCCGCTCCGTCGAGCTCACAGAGCGGCCCCCTCTTCCGCGGTGCGCATGGCCTCGGCCATGTCGCGGACCGCGGCGTCGGTGTCGCCCTCTCCCCCGGAGACGATGATCGGGTTGACCCGCGTGTAGACCGCCTTGCTGATCTGCGGGTAGCGCGGCGACTGCGAGGGGCGGACCACGAACTCGGCGTCGGCGGAGAGGCCGAACGTGGGATTGTCCTGCCCGGTCACCTCGGGGTCGGAGAGCACCGACTCCAGCGGCGGCGTGTAGGGCGAGGTGGTGGCCATGATGGTCTGCCCCTCCTCTTCGGCGACCCAGCGGGCGAACGCCACGGCGGCCCCCAGGTTGCGGGTGTTGGGGTTGACGTAGTTGTGCCAGCCGCCCAGCGCCGACTGGCCGCGCGGGCCGCCGCCGTCGAAGGCGGGCCGCAGCACCGCCCCGACCTTGCCGGCGGTGGCGGCGTCCGGGGCGTTCGCGGCGCCCCAGGCGTAGGACCAGTTGCGCAGGAACGCGGCCTGTCCGCTGGCGAAGGCGGTCATCGACTGCTCCTCGGCGAAGGTGCCGACGCTGGCCGGGCTCACCCCGTCCGACACCAGTCGGGCCATGTACTCCATGGCGCGGCGGCCCGCCGCCGAGTCGACGGTGACCTCGGTGGCGTCGGCGTTCATCAGCGAGCCGCCGGCGTCGGCCAGGAACTCGGCGAAATTGCAGGTGATGGGCTCGCCCGACTGGCCCTGCCAGACGAATCCGTAGCGGACGTCGCCGGCGTCCTTGAGCGCCAGGGCCGTCTCGGCCATCTCCTCCCAGCTCCGGGGCGGGTCGAATCCGTGCTTGTCCAGCAGGTCCTTGCGGTAGTAGAGGAAGGAGATGTCGACGTACATCGGGAAGGCGTAGGCGTCGCCCTGATAGCTCACCGCGCGGGCCACCGGCTCGGGGAAGCCGGCCCAGAACTCCTTCTCCTCCTCAACCGCGCCGAGCGGCTGCGCCAGCGAGTTGTAGGCGAACTGGGCAGGCCAGGTGACGTCGCCGAGGAACACGTCGGGCGAGACGGCGCCGCTGGCGATCTGCGTGGTCAGCGTGGTCCGCCGGACGTCGGTGGTGGGCGGGACGTCCACCAGGTTCACCGTGACGGTGGGGTGGCGCCGGCTGAAGGCGTCGACGAGGGTGCGCCGCAGGTCGTTGCCGTCGTTGTCGGCGAGGACCTGGGAGATCCAGTCGATGGTGACCGGCTCGTCGGGGATCTCGGCGGCGAGCGCATCGCGGGCCGACCCGGGATCGGATGCGCATCCGGCGAGCGACGCCGCGGCGAGCGCCGTGCCGCCTCCGAGGACGGCCCTCCGGGACAGGTCCATGGCGTCTCCACTCCTGCGTCGTTCCGCACGGGGGAACAGCGGTGCGCCTGAACCGTGCCATCGAAGCGTGACGGAGTCAACACGACACAGAGAGATAGGTCACCATTTGGTGGTACGGCGCAGCGCCGCTGCGCCATTGCCCGCCGCGGCGGCTGCTGCTTACGATCGCCGCGGCAGTGTCTGGACGCCTGACCGTTCCCGTACCCGCGCCCGGCGCGGGTCGACTCCGAGGGAGACCATGGCCGGCACAGCACCCGAAGCAGCGCCCGCGGCAGCCTCAAGCACGGCGCGGGGCGGGACCCCCTGGTGGCGCGATGCCGTCATCTATCAGATCTATCCGCGCAGCTTCGCCGATGCCGACGGCGACGGCGTCGGCGACCTCCGCGGTGCGGCCGCGCGCATGGACCACCTCGCGGCCCTCGGCGTGGACGCGGTGTGGCTGTCGCCGTTCTATCCGTCACCGCTCGCCGACGGCGGCTACGACGTCGCCGACTTCTGCGACGTCGACCCGCTGCTGGGAACGCTGGACGACTTCGACGCGATGACCGCGGCGGCGCACGCGCGCGGCATCCGGATCATCGTCGACATCGTCCCCAACCACACCTCCGAGCAGCACCGGTGGTTCGCCGAGGCGCTGGCCTCGCCGCCGGGGTCGCCGGCCCGGGAGCGCTACGTCTTCCGCGACGGGCGCGGGCCGGACGGCGCCGAGCCGCCGAGCGGCTGGCAGTCGCAGTTCGGCGGGCCCGCCTGGACGCGGGTCCCCGACGGCCAGTGGTACCTGCACCTGTTCGCCCGCGAGCAGCCCGACCTGAACTGGGACAACCCGCAGGTGCGCGAGGAGTTCCTCGGCATCCTGCGGTTCTGGTCGGACCGCGGCGTGGACGGCTTCCGGATCGACGTCGCCTCGTCGCTGGCCAAGGACCTGTCCGAGCCGCTGCGCGAAATCGTGCAGATCCCCGAGGCCAGCGGCATGGAGGACCTGGAGGCCAACCCGGACCACCCGTTCCGCGACCGTCCCGAGGTGCACGGGATCTACCGCGAGTGGCGGCGGGTGCTCGACTCCTACGACCCGCCGCGGATGGCGGTCGCCGAGGCGTGGCTGCCGAGCGAGCGGCAGCTGCGCTACCTGCGCCCCGACGAGCTCCACCAGGCGTTCAACTTCGAGTTCCTGCGCTGCCCGTGGGAGGGCGGAAAGCTGCGCGCGGTGATCGGCCTCAGCGTGTCCGACGCGGAGTCCATCGGCACCGTCGCCACCTGGGTGCGCTCCAACCACGATGTGGTCCGCGCCGCCTCCGAGCTGGCGCTGCCGCCCGGCACCGACCGCAACGCGTGGCTGATGAGCGGCGGCACGGAGCCGCCGGAGGACCGCGGCCTGGGCCTGCGGCGGGCGCGCGCCATGGCGCTGCTCCAACTGGGCCTGCCCGGCTCCTGCTACGTCTACCAGGGCGAGGAGCTCGGCCTGCCCGAGGTCGCCGACCTGCCCGCCGAGGTCCTCCAGGACCCCAAGTGGGACCGGACCGGGCACACCGTGAAGGGGCGCGACGGCTGCCGCGTTCCGATCCCCTGGGAGGAGTCCGGCCCCTCCCTCGGCTTCGGCGCCGCCCCCGGATGGCTTCCGCAGCCGGACGGCTGGGGCGCCCTCTCGGTCGCGGCCCAGAGCGGCGACCCGTCCTCGCCCCTGGAGCTGTTCCGCTCGGCCATCGCCCTGCGCCGCCGGCTGACCGCCGGCGGGGCCGGCGAGCACTTCGCGTGGCACGATGCCGACGGCGGCGGCCTCCTGGCCTTCACCCGCGGCCCCGGCTGGCTCGTCGCCGTCAACACCGGCCCGGCCCCGGCCCCCCTCCCCCCGGGCGAAGTCCTGCTCTCCAGCGAACCGTTCGACGGAGATGCGCTGCCCCCCGACACGGCGGTCTGGATCCGGCCGGAGTGATCCCAGCGCCCCGCAGCGCGGCCGGCGCTGCGGGGCCGTGGGCGCTCACCCGGCTTCGGGCGTGTGGCCGATCTGGAGGCGGGCGAGGAACGCGCAGCTCACTGCCATCGCCATGGCGAGGACCCCGGAGAACACGGCGACCGGCCAGATCGAACCTGTCGCGTCGAGCATCGCGGTGGCGACGACCGGGGAGAGCCCGCCGCCGAGCACCGCCGCGAAGTGGTAGCTGAGCGAGGAGCCGGTGTAGCGGGTCTCGGCGCTGAACAGCTGGGCCACCTCGGCCGCCAGCACGCTGTAGGCGGCGCCGATGAACACCATGGCGCCCCCGACGGCGAGATAGAGGTAGACCGGTTCGGCCGTGCCGGCCAGGAGGAAGGCCGGATAGGACCACAGCAGGAGGCCGACGGCGCTGAATGCGGCGATGCCGCGGGGGTTGAACCTGCTCGCCGCCACAGCGGCCACCACGATCGCGGTGCCCTGCACGACCGCCGCGACGAGGTTGGCCGACTGCGAGACCGAGGCCGACATGCCGAGCGTCTCTGTGGCGTAGACCAGCATGAAACTGGTCATCAGGTAGTAGGTCACGAACACGGCCGAGAAGGCGCCCAGGCCCACCAGCAACTGCACCGACTGCGTCCGGAAGACCACGGCGAGCGGCACCTGGCGCTCCTCGCGGGACTGTGCAGCGGCCTCGAACTCCGGCGACTCGGTGATCTTGGCGCGGATCAGGAATCCGACCGGCACGAGGACGATGGAGAGCAGGAACGGGATCCGCCATCCCCAGTCCGCCATGGCGGCGTCGCCGACGATCGAGGACGTACCGAGGAACGCCCCGGTCGCCAGGAGCAGCCCGATCGGCGACCCCAGCTGGGCGAAGGAGCCGAAGAGCGTCTTGCGGTGGGCCGGTGCGTGCTCGATGCCGATCAGCGCGGCGCCGCCCCACTCCCCGCCGACGGCGAGGCCCTGCAGCAGGCGGCAGACGACGAGGAGGATGGGCGCGGCGATGCCGATCTGGCTGTAGGACGGCAGCAGGCCGATGATGAACGTCGCCCCGCCCATGATCAGCAGCGTCGCGATGAGGGTCTTCTTGCGGCCGATCCGGTCACCCCAGTGGCCGAAGAGCACTGCGCCCGCCGGACGGGCGACGAAGCCGGCGCCCAGGGTGGCGAAGGACAGCAGAATCCCGGTCATGGGCGCGGTCTCGGGGAAGAAGACCGCGTTGAGGACCAGGGCCGCGGCCTGGGCATAGATGAAGAAGTCGTACCACTCGATGGCCGTTCCGATCGCTGAGGCGGCAGCGACACGGGGCATGGACACCGGGGAGCGGCGGGCGGCCGCGGGGGTCGGCGTACTCATTGCGGAAACCTCCTGCGGGAGGGATGGGGGGTGGAGGGGTGGGGGGGGGTGAAGGGCTGCGAAACGCGCCGCACGGCGCCGGAGGCGTTGAGCTCGGACGCGTGTCGGGGAGGAGAGCGCGGACGGCTCAGCTCAGGCGGTCTGGTCGAGGGCGTCGGCCCGGCGCAGCGCGGGGTCGCGCTGTTCCGGTGCGCCGGCTCCGCCACCTCCGCCGGTGACGACCGCGATGCGGTCCCCGGTGTCCAGGACCTCGCTGAAGACGCAGTCGAGGTGCTGCCGTGTGCCGTCAGCGCGGGTGATCGAGAAGTCGCCGGGCGCGCCGCCGGCTCCGCCGTCGAGCCCCGCGGCACCGGTGCGGTGTCGGTCGGCATAGCCCGAGACCCGCACGCCGTCGCGGAGTGCCTGGTAGACGCGGCGGATGCCCAGACCGCCACGCTGCGCGCCGTCGCCCCCGCTGCCGCCGACGAGGGCGTACTCGACGATGCGGAAGTGGTCGTAATCGGTCTCCAGCGCTTCCACCGGGGCGTTGGCGCAGTTGGAGATGGGGTTGTCGAGGGCATCGGCCCCGTCGTGCTCCGCGCAGGCGCCCCAGCCGCCGCCAAGGATCTCCAGAACCACCTGGTAGTCGCCGGTGTCTGCGGCCAGGTGGCTGACGGCGAAGGCGGTGGTGGTGTCGAACCCGGTCGCGACGGCCCGTTCGGGGACCGCGGCGCCGAGGCCGCGCACGATCGCGTTGAAGACCCGGCTCGCCGGGGTGAGGCGGGCGCGGACGGCGGCGGGCGGGCGCGGGTTGAGGATCGAGCCGTAGGGCGCGGTCACGGTGATGGGGCGGTTGCAGCCCTCGTTGAAGGGCAGGTCCGGGTCGTCGAGCATGCAGCGGACGGCGCTCTGGGCCGCGGAGACGGTGGAGGCGTACGGGCAGTTCACGTTGCCGTCGATCTGGGGCGCGGTGCCGTCGAAGTCGATGCGCAGCTCGTCGCCGTCGACGGTGATGCGGGCCGTGACCGCGGCGGTGTCCCCGCCCCACGGCGAAGCGTCAAGGTACTCGGTGACCTCGCGGACGCCGTCGGGGATGCGCGCGATGGCGGCACGCACCCGGCGTTCGGCGTAGTCTTTCAGGCCGTCCATGGCGGCCACGAAGTCGCCGGCGCCGTGCCGGGCTGCGAGTTCGGTGAACCTCCGCTCTGCGGTCCGGTTGGCCGCGAACTGGGCGTCGAGATCGCCGATCACCAGGTCCGGAACGCGGACATTGGCCCGGATGAAGCGCTCCACGAAGCCTCCGTGCCAATCCCGGGAGACAGAGAAGCGTGACAGGGGGAGGCGGATCCCCTCCTGGTAGACCTCGGTGGCCTCGGCGTTGAGCCCCGCATGTCCGCCGCCGACGTCGACATGGTGGGCGACGCTGGCCGCGAACGCGGCGAGCCTGCCCTCCAGGAAGATCGGCGTGAACAGGTAGATGTCCTGCAGGTGCTGGCCCCCGCTGTAGGGGTCGTTCATCAGCAGGGCGTCGTCGGGAGTGAGCGCGTCGACGTCGACCTGCTCAGCGAGGCCGCGCAGCGCGAGGGAGATGCCGGCGGTCATGATCGGGATGCACTCGGCCTGGACCACCACCTCGCCGTTCCGGTCGGTCAGGGCGACGGAGAAGTCGCGCGCCTCGCGCACGATCGAGGAGAACGCGGCCCGGCGCAGGTCAGCCGCCATCTCCCGGGTGATGGCCTCGTACGCCGATTTGAGGACGCCCATGCGGGCGGCGTCGATGCTCATGTCAGTCCTTCTCCAGCAGCAGATGGGTGTGGCGGTCGACGCGGGCGCTCCATCCGGAGGGGACGAGGACCGTGGAGCTGGTGTCCTTGATGACGGCGGGGCCCGGCACCGCAGTGCCGGGGAGGATGCCGTCGCGCCGCACCGAGCGGGCGTCCACGCTGCGCCCCTGTTCGATCAGGGGCGTGGCCGAGGGGGTGTCGGGGGTCGTGGGAAGGCGCGGGAGCGGCAGGTCCGGCGGCTGGTTCTCCACCGTGAGCCGGAGGGCGACGATCTCGACCGTCCGCCCGGGGTCGCTGTGGCCGAACCGCCGGGCGTGTGCGGCGTGGAACCCCGCCACTAGGCGCGCAGGGTCCGGGGCGTGCTGCTCGAACGGCACCCGGATCTCGAAGCCCTGGCCCCGGTAGCGCAGGTCGGCCGACCAGAGGCGGTCGGATTCGGCCGTGTCGATGCCCTGCTCGGCCAGTTCCTTGTCGGCCTGCCGCTCCATCTCGGCCATGGCGGTGTGCAGGTCGGCGGGGTCGGCTCCGGCAGCGTCGCCGATCCGGCGCGTGCGGGAGAACTCCCGGCGGAACCCGGACGTGAGCAGGCCGTAGGCGGAGGTCAGTCCGGAGTGCGGCGGGATGAGCACCCGGTGGACGCCGAGCTCGTCAGCGACCGCCGCGGCGTGGAGGGGCCCGGCGCCGCCGTAGGAGACCAGGGCCGCACCGCCGAGCTCGTGGCCTTGCTCGACCGAGACCACGCGCATCGCGTTGGCCATGGCGGTGTTGGCCAGCAGGACGGCCTCTTCGGCCACCTCTTCCACGGTGCGGCCGAGGCGGCCGGCGATCGGGGCGAGGGCAGCGACCGCGGCATCGCGGTCCAGCGGGAAGCGGCCGGCGAGGAGCGTGCCCGGCGGGATCGAGCCCCGGACGAGGTTGGCGTCGGTGACCGTGGGGCGGGTGCCGCCGCGGCCGTAGCAGGCCGGCCCCGGTTCGGCGCCGGCGCTCTGCGGACCAACGGTGAGCAGCCCTCCGCGGTCGACGGCGATGATGCTGCCGCCGCCGGCGCCCACTGTGTTGATGTCGACCAGGGGGACGCGGATCGGGAGGCCGTCCACGACCGTCTCGGTGGCCACGGAGGGGCGGGCGCCCTCGACAAAGGCGACATCGGTACTGGTACCGCCCATGTCCATGGTGACCATGGCCCGGAAGCCGGCCCGCGCCCCCGCGGTGACCGCACCGGAGACGCCGGCCGCCGGGCCGGACAGGAGCATCGTGACCGGGCGCGCGGTCACCGCCGCGGGCGGCACGATCCCGCCGTTGGACTGCATGACCTGCAGGGAACTGACGCCGAGCGCGCCGGCCGACTCCTCCAGACCGCGGATGTAGCCGGCCACGCGGCGGCGGATGAACGCGTCCACGGTCGTTGTGGTGGTGCGCTCGTACTCGCGGAACTCCCGGACGACCTCGCTGGACAGCGAAACCGGCAGGTCCGGGGCGGTTTCCGCGATGAGGGCGCGGACCTGCTGCTCATGCTCTGGCGCGGCATAGGAGTGCAGCAGGCAGACGGCGACGGCGCGCGCGCCGGAGTCGAGCAGCGCGGCCAGGGCGCTGCGCACCGAGTCCTCATCGAGCGGAGTGACCTCGGCGCCGGAGGCGTCGATGCGCTCGTCGACCTCGGCGACGCGGTGGCGGGAGACGAGCGGCTCGGGCTTGCTGTAGGCCAGGTCGTACATCGTGCTTCGGTCCTGGCGCTGCAAGAACACCACATCGCGGAAGCCGCGGGTGACCAGCAGGCCGATGGGGCCGCCCTTCCGCTCCAGCAGCGCGTTGGTGGCGACCGTGCTGCCGTGGAGGAGCTCGGCGCCGTGCACGATCTCCGCGGGAAGCTCCCGCAGGGCGTCGGTGACGGCGCGGGCAGGATCGTCAGGGGTGGAGAAGACCTTGCCGGTGGCCTGGACGGCGCCGTCGCCGTCCACCGCGACCACGTCGGTGAATGTCCCTCCGCACTCGATTCCGATGCGCACGGGGATCCTTTCTGCCGGAGTCGGGCCGCGAGGTGCGGCCGCAGACTCAGTAGCTGGGCGGGCTGATGCTCCAGAGGACGCGCGCGGTGCCGCCGTCAGCCTCCCGGGCGCGGTGCGGCGTAGCGCTGGAGTAGCTCACCGAGTCGAGCGGCCCCAGCAGATGCGTCTCCTCGCCGAGCGTCACCTCGACGCGCCCGGCCAGCACCAGCAGCAGCTCCTCGGAGTCGCCGTGGGCATAGGGCTCCGCACCGGTGCTTCCACCGGGGTCGAATTCGCCGAGGAAGACTTCGAGGTGGTTGTTGCCCTTCGGGGTCAGCCGGATCTTTCGCGCATCCGTACCGAAGCGGAACGGCTTCGCCTCGGTGTAGCGGTGCAGCACCGCGTCGTCCGACCAGGATTCGTCGAAGAGCTCGCCGACGGTGAGTCCGAGGACCGCCGTGACGCGCTGGAGCGTGGTGACGCTGCCGCTGACGCGGCCGCGCTCCAGCTGGCTGAGGAAGCCCTCGCTGAGCCCGGCCGCACCCGCGGTCTGGGCGAGCGTCAGGCGCTTGGCCTTGCGCCGCCGGCGGAGTCGGGGGCCGATGCCGTCGTCGCCGTCGGCACCGGACGAGTCGGTTCGGGGGGTCGGCTCGTTCATGGGGAGCGAAGCTAGCCCAACCGGGCAAAGGAACGCAAGATTTGTTTTCCTGCAGAAAAGTTTTCTTTACTCGCCGCTTCGATCTGTGCTTTCATGATCCGCATCCCGCCGCAGCCCCTCGCGGCGCTTTAGCCTCCCCCCCCCATCCTCGGAGTCGACTTCGCCATGTCAGCTCACGAACTGCGCAGCGTTCCCCGGACCGATGACTTCGCCAACGGGCACGTGTCGTTCTGGTGGCGCGACCACGGAACTCCCCCGCGGCGCCCGGCCCTCCCCGGCCCGGCCGACTATGACGTCTGCATCGTGGGCGCCGGCTACACCGGCCTCTGGACCGCCTACTACCTGAAGCGGGCCCGGCCCGACATGCGCATCGCCGTTCTCGAACGAGAGTTCGCCGGCTTCGGAGCCTCCGGGCGCAACGGCGGGTGGCTCTCGGCCGAACTGGCCGGATCGCGGCGGCGCTTCGCCCACTCGCACGGCCGCGGCGCAGTCATCGACCTGCAGCGGGAAATGCGCGCCTCCATCGGAGAGGTCGCTTCGGCGGCCGAGGCCGAGGGCATGCGGACCGCCGTCGTGCGCGGCGGAGTCTTCAGCGTGGCGGTCGGCGCGGCGCAGCGCGAGCGCCTGCTCGCCAAGGTCGAAGGCCTGCGCTCCTGGGGTGTGGCTGAGGCCGACCTCCGGCTGCTGGATACCGCCGAGCGGCGCGCGCGGATCGACGTGGCCGGGGCGTCCGCGGCGACCTGGTCTCCGCACGGCGCCCGCATCCACCCGGCAGAGCTGGCCCGCGAACTGGCCCGCACCGTCGAGGCCGCCGGCGTCGATCTGTTCGAGGGCACCACCGTCACCGAACTGCACCCCCGCTCCGGCGGCCGCTCCGCCCGCGCTGTCACCGAGCACGGCGAGGTGAGCGCCGACTACATCCTCCGGTGCACCGAGGGCTTCACTGCCTCAATCCGGGGCGAGGAGCGCGCGATGCTGCCGATGAACAGCTCGATGATCGTCACCGAACCGCTCCCCCGCTCCACGTGGGAAGCGATCGGCTGGGACGGGCGCGAACTGTTCAGCGACAACGCCCACACCTACGTCTACGGCCAGCGGACCGCTGACGACAGGATCGCCCTCGGAGGCCGCGGCGTCCCCTACCGGTTCGGCTCCCGCTGGGATCCGCAGGGGCGCACTCACCCCTCGACGGTGCTGGCCCTGTGGCAGGTCATCGCACGGTACTTCCCCGCAGCGCGCGCAGCGGGCATCGCCCACACGTGGAGCGGCATCCTCGGCGTTCCCCGCGACTGGTGCTCCGGGGTCCGCGTCGACCCCCGGAGCGGGCTGGGATGGGCGGGCGGGTACGTCGGACACGGGGTCACGACCGCCAACCTCGCCGGACGCACCCTGCGCGACCTCGTCCTCGGAGAATCAACCCCCCTGACCCGCCTCCCCTGGGTGGACCACCGGGCCCGGCGCTGGGAGCCCGAGCCGCTGCGGTGGCTCGGAGCTCAGGGCGTGTACGCCCTCTACCGTGCGGCCGACCGCGCCGAGCGGCGCGGGCTCCCCCGGACTTCGGCGCTCGGCCGGCTCGGCGACCTGGTCAGCGCCCGCGAATGACCGGCTCCGCCGGGGAGGGGCCAGCAGACTCCGCCGCTCCGCGCCGGCCCTCGGACTGCGGAGCGCTCTGCCTTAGGGCCGGCAAGCGCCGTGGCGGCACCGCGTCGCGGACAGCGCGGGCAGCGCGGTCCGGCCCGCGCGGAGCGCGGCCAAGGCTTCCGCACCCGGTCACACCAGGCTGGCGCTGCTGGCCTGCTCGCCTTCAGCGGGCGGCGGAGCCGGGTCCGCTCCTGGCAGAGGCTGTCCTGGGCGACCGCCGGCCAGGGCGCGGAAGGCGGCGAGGGCGGTGCGGAGGGGCGGGGCGTCGCTTGCGGAGCGCAGGACTGCGGTGACGGTGCGGACCGGGGCGGGCCGGACGACGGGGACCGCGGCCAGGTCCGCGGGGAGCAGAGCGGAGCACAGGCCCGGGATCACCGTGATGCCCATGCCTGCGGAGACGAAGGCCATCGCCGTCGGGTAGTCGTGGGCCTCCAGGCGGAACGGCGGGCTGAACCCTGCTGCGCGGCACGCCTCGACGAGGCGCACCCGGCACGGCCCGTCGGGCACGTCGCTGTCGATCCACGGTTCGGCGGCAAGGTCGAGCAGGTCGATGGCGGTCTCGTTCGCGCGCGGGTGTGCGCGCGGCAGGACCGCGAGGTAGGGGTCGTCGCACAGGCGGTGGGCGGTGAAGCCCGGCCCCGGGTCGAAGCGGTCGGTCTCGACGGTGAGCTGCAGGTCGGCTCGGTCGTCCGGGTCCGCCGGCAGCGCTTCGCTGAGCCGCAGGTCCAGGCGGACTCCGGGGAAGGCGTCGGAGATGCGGCGCACCGCCGACGGCAGCCAGGCGGCTCCGGCGGAGGCGAAGTAGGCGATGGAGAGCGTGCCGGTGCGCCCCGCCCGCAGGTCGGCGACGCGGGACTCCGCCTCCCCCAGCCGGGCGAGGACCGCGTCGGCCTCGGCCGCCAGGGCGAACCCGGCCGGGGTGGGGCGGAGGCCGCGGCCGGCCCGCTCGAACAGCGCCAGGCCGGTCTCCCGCTGCAGGGCGGTGATGTGCTGGCTGACCGCAGACGGCGTGTAGGCGAGGTTGGCGGCGGCGCCCTGCACCGATCCGCTCGCCACAACGGAGCGGAAGACACGCAGCCGATGGATGTCGAGCATACCCTCGACGATACAGCGGGACTGAATCGTCCGTAAGGATTATTCGCTGGTCCTTCACGGTCGGCAGCGCGACGATGGCTCCATGACCGAATCACGCCAGCACGACGGGTCCGAACCCGCGACGATGTCCCCCATGGCACCCACTCCCGCGGCCCTTCGCTCCGCGCCTCCGCATGCCGCCCTGCCCGTTCTGGCCGCCGGGGTCACCGTGACGCTGTGGGCGTCGGCGTTCGTCGGAATCCGCGCCGCCGGGCACGACTTCTCACCGGGAGCGCTGGCGCTGGGCCGGCTGCTGGCGGGCGCCGCCGTCCTCACCGCGATCGTCGCGGCCCGCGCCGCGTGGACGCGCCGCCCGCTCCGGCTGCCGCGGGGCCGCCCGCTGGCGGGCGCGATCGCGTGGGGCGTGGCGTGGTTCGGCATGTACAACCTGGTGCTCAACCAGGCAGAGCAGCACCTCGACGCGGGGACGGCGGCGCTGCTCGTCAACATCGCCCCCGCGCTGGTGGCGGTCTTCGCCGGCCTGCTGCTCGGCGAAGGCTTCCCCGGGCGCCTGCTGATCGGCGTGGCGCTCGCCTTCGGCGGGGTCGCACTCATCGCCGCGGGCACCTCCTCCGGGATGGGCGACACGGCGGGGGTGGCACTCGGCCTGCTCGCGGCGCTGCTCTACGCGGCGAGCGCGACCGGCCAGAAGCGGCTCCTCGACCACGTGGACGCGCTCACCCTCACCTGGCTGGGCTGCCTCGCAGGGGCGGTCGCGGCGCTGCCGTTCGCCCCGGACCTGCTCCGGCAGGCCGCTGCGGCGCCGCCCTCCGCCACCCTCACGATGGTCTACCTCGGCGTGTTCCCCACCGCCATCGCATTCCTCACCTGGGGATACGCCCTGACGTATGTGACCGCGGGCCGCCTGGCGGCGTCCACCTACCTCTCGCCGCCGCTGGTGATCGCCATCTCCTGGCTGCTGCTGTCCGAGGCTCCGGTGCCGCTCGCCCTGGCCGGCGGCGCGCTCTGCCTGGCCGGCGTTGCGGTGGCGACTCTGCGCCGCCGGTCCCGGGCCGCGGTCCCGGCGGACGGGGCCGCCGGCCGGGCCGGTGCTGCGGCGCCCGCGGAGCCGGCGCCGGCGCGCGGCGAGTAGGCACGAGCACGGGGCCGGGCCGCCCCTTCTGGGCGGCCCGGCCCCGGAACCTGCTCCGCGGCGCGTTACCGGTACTGGTAGTGGACGCGGGAGGGAACGTTGTTGCGGCCGATGATGAACCAGCACAGGGCACCGAGGAACGGCGCGCAGATGATGAAGATCGCCCACACGAGCTTCATCCCGACCCCCAGGCCGGAGAAGAGGGCGCCGAGGAACGCGGCGATGATGAACACCGCGTAGGCGAGCATCAGCAGGCCGACGCCGGCGATCGCTGCGAACGAGAGGACCTGCTCGGTCGAGAAGTTCAGGGCGAGGGCGGCGAACGGGGCGGTCATGGTGCGGGTTCCTTTCTCAGCGGTCTGCGCGGCCTCTGCGACCGTGCGTTGACCACGCTACGGATCCGCCCCGCTCCGCCGCGTCCCCCTGCGGAGCGAACTTCCCCCACCCCCGAAAGTCGGTGATCCCCTGCCCGAACGGCGGTGCCGGCGCCTTTCCGGGCGCCGATCGTCGGTCTGCCGCAGCCCTAGACTCGGCGCCTATGACGCCCCTCCCCCCGAGCGGCCCCGGCCCCGAGGCCCCGGACGCCCCGACCGCCCGCCTCCGCGGCCAGGGCGGACTCAACCCCCTCTGGATCGTCTCGCTCTTCCTCGGCGCCGCCGAGGCCACCATGGGGATCGCTGCGACGCAAGTCGACGGGTGGGTCCAGGGGCTCTTCGCCGTCTTCTCGGTGCTCTTCCCCGTGGCGGTGGCCACCGCCTTCTTCGCTGTCCTGTGGAACCGGCCCTACGTCCTCTACGCCCCGGCCGACTACGCCGGCCACACCGGCGTCAAGGAGTTCGTCGACGCCGTCTCGCTGCCCGCCGAACGCAGCATGGGCGCCGTCGAAAGCTCGCTCCGGGCTGCCGTGGAAGAGGCGGCGGCCTCAAGGATCGACCTGCCCGGGGAGCGGGACGCCCTGGTCGAGCAGGTTGTCGCATCCACCCGCGACGGGGTCCGCCGCCGCGAGATCACCATCGACCTCTTCTCCCTGGGGATGAGGTCGCCCCTCGTCATCGCGCCGACCCCCGACACCACCGTCGACGAACTGCTCAACACGGTGTACTTCACCATCAACCACCGTGTCGACCCCTATACCTACGGGATCTCCTGGCTGCTCCGCAGCGAGCGCAGCGGCACCCTGTACTCCGCCATGGGCACTGCCTGGGCCCAGCTCCAGGGCCGGGGCGAGTTCGACGAGCGCCGCCTCGCCTCCGCCGGAATCCACCCCGGCGCCGAACTCGCAGTGGTCCCGCTCCCGCAGGCCGGCCGAGCCGCGCCGCCCAGCGGGCGGCGCGGCAGCGCTGGTCAGGACCGCCGGGCCCGTTCTGGCCCAGACGCGTAGGCGGCGGCCTGGATGCCGTAGAGCTCGGCATAGAGGCCGCCAGCAGCAAGCAGGGCGGCGTGCGTGCCCTGCTCGGCCACGCGGCCGCGGTCGAGGACCACGATGCGGTCGGCCATCCGGACGCTGGCCAGGCGGTGGGTGATCAGCAGGACCGCGGCGCCCTGGCTCGCGTGCCGCAGGGTGTCGAAGACGAGCTGTTCGGCGTGGGCATCCAGGGCGGCGGTCGGTTCGTCGGCGATGACCAGATCGGCCGCGCGATAGAGGCCGCGGGCGCCCGCGATGCGCTGACGCTGGCCGCCGGACAGGTCGGCTCCGCCCGCGAACCGCTTGTCGAGAACGGTGTCGAGTCCGTCGCGCAGCCCGCCGACGACGTCCGCGGCGCCGCTGATCGACAGCGCGCGCTCCAGCCGGGCACCGTCGGAGGCCTCGTCCATCGTGATGTTGCGGCGGGCGCTGAACGGCCACAGTGAATGCTGCTGGCGGATGGTGCCGATCCGGGCGCGCAGCAGGTCGGGGTCGAAGCCCGCGGTGTCGGCCCCGTTCCAGGCGATGGTGCCGGTCTGCGGGGTGAACAGCCCGGAGATGAGGCTGGCGGCCGTGGTCTTGCCCGACCCGTTCGGACCGACCAGTGCCACCACCTCGCCGCGCCGTACCCGCAGGGAGACGCCGTCCAGCGCCGGCCGGTCGGCGCCCGGGTAGGCGAAGACGACGTCGCGGAGCTCGACCTCTTCGAGCGGGCCCGGCTCCGGCCCCGCGGGGGTGTCCGGGGTGCGGGCCCGCGCCTCGTCGAGGACTTCGAGCACATCGGAGAAGTACAGCGCCGACTCGTAGAAGCTGGTGAGGGCCGTGACCAGGCGGTCGAGCGCCGCCTTGCCCTGGCCGAGTGCCACATAGGCGGCGCCGGCGACGGCGAGCGGCATCCATCCGCCGATCAGCATCGCCACGAGTGCGCCGTAGGTGGCCAGGGTTGCGGCGCCGCCGGCGGCGTCGCCGACCGCGCGCACGCCGGTCTGGCGGGCAGCGATGGCGAGCACGGAGTCCTGCACGAAACGGGCCAGGGCGGTGTACTCCCGCATCATCGTCCGGCGCATCCCGTAGGACCGCAGCTCGGCGGCTGTTTCGCGCTGGGTGAGCGTGTGGGCGTGGATGTAGAGGAGCCGGTGGGTGGTGGACAGCCGGCGCATGCGCTCGTACCGCATGCGGGCCGACCGAATCGCCGCCCACCCGACCGGGAGCACGCTGACCACCAGCAGGGGGAGCAGGATCGGGTGCAGCACGGTGACCACCGAGGCGACCGCGAGCAGCCCGATCACCTCCGCCAGGATGTCGACGGTGTAGCCGATCATCGCCTGCGTCTCGTGCAGGCCGCGGTCGCGCCCCCGGTAGACGGCGTCGCAGAAGTCGGTGTCGTCGAACGCCTCGGTGCGCACCCGCGTCACGGCGTCCAGCAGCTCGGTCTCTGCCGCGCGCTCGACCTGCGGGCGGAGCCGCGACTGCGCCCAGATTCCGACGGTGCGCAGCGCCGACCGGAGCACGACGGCAGCGCCGAGCGCAACCAGTGCCGGCAGGGCGGCGCGGATCCGCTCGGGCGTGGGGCCGCCGCTGAACAGCTCGTGCAGGACGCCCACCATGGCCGCAAGGATGAGTGCGGACAGCACGCCGGCCGCCGTGTTGGCGGCAATGGTGGCCGCGGTGTCGCGCCGGTTTGCGCGCCAGGCCCAGCGCAGGGCGCTGAGCAGCTGGCCCGGCAGCCGAGCTGCCATCCGGCCGAGGGTGAGCCCCTCCATCTCGTCCAGCCACGGGAAGTACCGGCTGCCGGCGAGGTCGGGGATCTCCGGCGGCGCCTCAGCCCGGCCGCGCGTGCGGCGCCAGAGCCGGCCGCGGTCGCGCTCCCCTCCCCTGCACCGGCCGGCACCCTCCGCGGCGCCGCGCTGCTCCGCCGCGCCGGCTGTCGTACCCGCGTGCTCTCCTTGTCCTGCTGGCGCGGTGCCGTCCGCACCGCCCGATCCGCCGCTGGCCACTGCCGGCGCCGTTGATCGCCGTCGCATACTCCACCCCTCACAGAATAGAACGTGTGTTCGAATTTCGGCCGAGGTGTGTATCGTCGCCTCCCGCGGGCGGGGTGAGAAGGCGACTGCGGGACAACGCGCCGTTGGGGGCCGGCCGGATCCCTGTGGACCACGGGACCAGGTGGCCAGGTCGGCGCGCGGCTCCGTGCCCGCACCGGTTGGCGGATCCGGACGGCGCCGAGTTTCCCCGCGCAGGCGCTGACCGAATCCACCGGGGTACCGCGCCGCCCGGGAGGGCCGTTCTGTCCTCGGGCCCAATGGGGCGACCGGGGCGGGGCGGGCTGATCGGCCCGCGACGCAACGCGGACCGCTCAGTGGCGGCGTGTGCGGACGGCGGAGCTGCAGCCGGAGCTCACCGTGCGGGCCCCGCCGCGGCCCGGCGTTGGGCCGGGCGCGGCGGCAAGGTCAGCGGTACTCGCCGACGTTGTCTGCCGTGACGGCTTCGACCGGGACCTTGACGGCGGAGTCGGTGGGTTCGCCGCGTGCGGCGCTGACGGCCGTGCGGACGGCAGCCCGCCCGATCTCCGCGGGGCGCTGGGCGATGCTGGCGTAGAGGGTGCCCTCGGCGACGGCGTCGAGGCCGTCGGGCGTGCCGTCGAAGCCGATGACGGGGATGTCGGCGGTGTCGGCGCCCAGGGCTGTCGCGGCGCCCAGCGCCATCTCGTCGTTCTCGGCGAAGACGGCGTCGATGTCGCTGTCGCCCTGCAGCAGGTTGGACATCACATCGAGGCCCCGGGTGCGGTCGAAGTCGGCCGGCTGGGTGGCGGCGACCTCGATCCCCGGGTGCTCCTCGAGCCCCTCGGCGAAACCCGCGCCGCGCTCCCGGCTGGCCGAGGTGCCCGCGGTGCCCTGCAGGACGACGATGCGGCCCTCCCCGTCGAGGCGCTCGGCGATGAGGTCGGCGGCCATCCGGCCGCCCTCGGTGTTGTCCGAGGCGACGAGGGAGGCGGTGTCGGCGCCGGTGACCTCGCGGTCGGCAGCGACGACGGGGATGTCCGCGTCGCCCGCCGCGCGCACCTGCGTCGCCGCCGCTTCGGAGTCGACCGGGTTGACCACGATCGCGTCCACGCCGGTACCGGTGAAATCGAGCAGGTGGTCGGCCTGCTGGGAGGCGTCGTCCTGGGCGTCGGTGACGGCGATGTCGACGCCGGCCTTCTCCGCCTCGGCCTCCGCGCCGGCCCGCATCTCCACGAAGAACGGGTTGTTGAGGGTGGACAGCGACATGCCGATGCGCAGTGCCGACGGGGAGCCGCCGGGCTGCAGGAAGGAGACCGCAGCCAGCACCGCGGCGACCGCCACCACCCCGGCGCCGGTGAGGGCGGCGCGCCGCGCACCCCCGGATCCCCCGCCCGGCACGGACGCGGCCGCGGCCCCGCTGCCGGAGCGGCGGCGCAGGGTGTCGAACAGGACGGCGAGCGCGATGACCGCGCCGATGACCACTTCCTGCCAGAAGGCCGACACCGCCAGCAGGTTGAGGCCGTTGCGCAGCACGGCGAGGATGAGCGCGCCGATCAGGGTGCCCGAGGCGGTGCCGACACCGCCGGCGAGGCTGGCCCCGCCGATGACGACGGCCGCGATCGCATCGAGCTCATAGCCCTGCGCGGCCTGCGGCTGCGCGGTGGACAGCCGCGCGGCCAGGACGACACCGGCGACCGCGGCGAAGAGCCCGGACAGCGCGTAGACCGCGAGCTTCTGCCGCCGCACCCGGATCCCGGACAGCCGCGCCGCCTCTTCGTTGCCGCCGATGGCGTACATGGCGCGGCCGGTGTAGGTGCGGCGCAGGATCACGGCCGCGGCGAGCCCCGCGGCGGCCATCACCACGACCGGCAGCGGAAGCCATCCGCCGAGGGTGCTGCCGAGCGCGGAGACCGAGTCGGGCAGGGCGATCGGGCTGCCGCCGGACACGACCAGGGCGAGGCCCCGCGCCACCGAGAGCATGGCAAGGGTCGCGATGAACGGCGGGAGCTTTCCGTAGGCCACCAGCAGGCCGCTCACGAGGCCGCACACGACACCGGTCGCCGCGGCGAGCGGGATGGCGAGCCAGACCGGCAGGCCGGCGGTCGTCGCGGTCCACGCGAGCACGGTCGCCGACAGGGCGGCGACGGAGCCGACCGAGAGGTCGATGCCCGCGGTGATGATGACGAAGGTGACACCGAACGCGAGGATCGCGATGACGGCGGCCTGCACTCCGACGTTGAGGAGGTTCTCCGCGGTGAGGAAGTCGCTGGAGAACACGGAGAGCGCAATGACGAGGACGGCGAGCGCGGTGAGCGCGCCGTTGTCGAGGAGCAGGCGCCGGATCCTCGCCCAGGTGTCAGCGGTCACGGGGGCCCTCCGCATCGTCGTCGGTACCTGCACCGCTGGAAGAGCCGCCCGGTGGCGGATCAGGGCTGAGCCGCCCGGTCGCGGGGCCGGCGGCCGGCCCGGCCCCGCTTGCACGGCCGGGCCTGCCGGGGGCGCCGACCGCGAGGGCCATCACCGCATCCTGGGTGGCCTCGTCCGCGCTGAGCTCGCCGGCGATCCGGCCCTGCGCCATGACCAGCACGCGGTCGCTCATACCGATGACCTCGGGCAGGTCGCTGGAGATCAGCAGGACGCCGCGGCCCGCGTCGGTCAGCGCGTTGACGAGCCGGTAGATCTCGACTTTGGCGCCGACATCGACGCCGCGGGTCGGCTCGTCGAGGATGAGCACCCGCGAGTCGGCCAGCAGCCACTTGCCGATGGCGACCTTCTGCTGGTTGCCGCCGGACAGGGTGCGCACCGGCTGGTCGAGCCCTGCCATCCGGACGCCCAGCTCGCCGGCCATGCGCTCGGCGTCCTCCCGCGGCGCGCCGCCGCCGGAGCGGCCCGGCCGGCCCCGGGTGGCGAGCGTGACCAGGCCGAGGTTGTCGGCGACCGATGCTCCGGGCACCAGCCCCTGGCCGGCCCGGTCCTCGGGGACCAGCCCGATGCCCGCGGCCATGGCGGCCCTGATGTCCCCGCGCCGGACCGCTGCGCCGCCCGCTTCGACCCTGCCGGACGCGTAGCGGTCAGCGCCGAACACCGCGCGGGCGACCTCGGTCCGCCCGGCGCCGACCAGCCCGGCCAGGCCGACGACCTCGCCGGCGCGCACCTCGAAGCCGACACCGGCGAAGGCGCCGGGCCGGCCGAGGCCGGCGACCCGGAGGAGCGGCGCGCCGGGCTCGGTCCGGCGGCGCGGGAAGCGCTGGCTGACGTCCCGGCCGACCATGTGCCGGACCAGGGTGCCGGAATCTGTGGAAGCGGGCAGCTGGGCGACGGAGCGCCCGTCGCGCAGCACCGTGACCCGGTCGGCGAGCGCGCCGATCTCCTCCAGGTGGTGGCTGATGAAGACGATGCCGACGCCGTCCTCGCGCAACCGCCGCACGATGGCGAAGAGCCGCTCGGCCTCGCCGGCGGTCAGCACCGCGGTCGGCTCGTCCATCACGAGGATGCGCGCGTCGCCGCGCAGCGCCTTGGCGATCTCCACCATCTGGCGGCGGGCGATGCCGAGCTCGCGCAGCCGGGTCCGCGGGTCGACGTCCAGGCCGACCCGGTCCAGCAGCGCGGCGGCCTTCTGCTCCATGACGGCCCGGTCGATGAGGCCGAAGCGGCGCGGCGGGTGGCCGAGGAAGACGTTTTCGGCGACGGAGACGTCCGGAACGAGGGTGAACTCCTGGTGGATGGCTGCGATGCCGAGCCGCTCCGCGTCGGCGGCGTCGCGGATCCGCACGGGGCCGCCGTCGACGAGGATCCGCCCGGCGTCGGGCCGGTGGGCGCCGGCCAGCACTTTGATGAGCGTGCTCTTACCGGCCCCGTTCTCCCCCAGCAGCGCATGCACCTCACCCCGCGCCAGGTCGAAGTCGACCCCGCCCAGCGCCTGCACTCCGGGGAACGCCTTGCGCACCCCCTGCATCCGCAGCAGCCCGCCCGAGTCCTGCACGGCGCCCTCCTCACGTCACCCCGGCAGTGTCCCTCCGAACCCGGCTCGGCGCCTGGGCCCCGCACCGGGCTCCTGGCCGGATACCAGGGGTCCGCGGGGCGCAGCGGACGGATTCCGGTCGGCCGAACTGGCATGATGGCCTCGATGAGTGACACCACACCCCCCGCGGACGGCGGCCCCGCGCCCGCCGCGATCGACCCGAGGACCCCGCACTCGGCCCGCGTCTGGAACTACTGGCTGGGCGGCAAGGACAACTATCCCGCCGACCGGGCGGCCGGCGACGACGTGCTGGCAACCGTGCCCGACATCGCGATCGGCGCCCGGGCGGAGCGCGCGTTCCTGATCCGCGCGGTGCGCCACCTGGTGCAGGAAGCCGGTATCCGCCAGTTCCTGGACATCGGGACCGGCCTGCCCACCATGAACAACACCCACGAGGTCGCCCAGAGCCTGGCGCCCGAGTCGCGCGTGGTCTACGTCGACAACGACCCGCTGGTGATGGCGCACGCTGCGGCTCTGCTCAGCGGGGCCGACTCGGGCGCCACCGACTACATCGAGGCCGACCTGCGCTCCCCGGGCGAGATCCTCGACCGCAGCCGGGCCACCCTGGACTTCGACCGCCCGATCGGCCTCATGCTGCTCGGCGTGGTCAACCACATCGTCGACGACGCCGAAGCACACGCCGCCGTCTCCCGCCTCATCAGCGCCCTCCCGCCCGGAAGCCACGTCGTGCTGACCCACTCCACCGCGGAAGTGCACGGCCAGCCGATGCTGGACGTCATGCGCGAGATGAACGAGCGCGGCGGCACCCCGATCCGCGCCCGCACCCGCACCGAGATCGAGGAGTTCTTCGCCGGCACCGAGCTCCTCGACCCCGGCGTCGTCTCCTGCTCCCTCTGGCGCCCGGACCCGGCCGAAGTCGGTATCGACCAGGAGGTCTACCTTTTCGGCGGCGTCAGCCGCGTCCTCTGAGCGCGTGCGCCGCCCCGCGCCGCCCAGCGAATCCGGCGGGGGCGGGCCGCCTGTCCGGGCGGCCCGCCCCCGCCTGTTTCGGTTCCCCGGCACAGCTCGCGTGCCCCCGGGCGGAATAGCTGATCCCCCGGGGACAATTCCGTGCACACCGCGTGTGCGGCGCTGAAGCGGCGTAGGCTTCGCACAACCTCAAAGGTGGGCGAAGTGGAACAACAAAAAGACGGATCCCCCGATCCTGCCGGCGGGGCGGCCGAAGGCGCTGCGCGCCGAAAGGGCGCCGCCAGCCCCCTCCGGCCGATTTCCGCGCGCGTCAGCGGAAAACTCCGCGAGCTGTCCTGGAAGTCCATCTTCGGCGCCGCCTTCACCGCCGTCCTCGCACCGCTGCTCGTCTGGTTCGTCCAGGTGCGCGGGGAGGATGCGGTCGCCCCCGCGCCTTCACCTTCACCGGTGCCGTCGCCTTCCGCTGCTCCCGGACCGGACGAGGGCAGCGGCCCGGTCTCGGTCGCCTCGGTCGAGTGGGCCAGGCCCGGGGAGGGCGACTCCTGGCTCGGGCCGGATCCGGTGGAACTCGGCGCCGGCGAGCTCGCCGACATCAACGCGCTCCGCCGGGAGGACCAATCCGCCTATGTCGAGCGCATGACCGGATACGGGCTCCAGACTCCGGAGGAGCACCGGATGCGGGTCGTGCTCCGCGCGGACGCGGACGAGGGGGCGCGGATCCTCGGTATGCGGGCCGTCCCGGACTGCACCGAGGCGCCGCTCACCGGCGCCTACTTCTACTCCCCTCCTGCCGGGGCCGAAGGAGCCGAACTCGTCTACTTCGACCTCGACTCCGCCGATCCGGCCGCGCAGAAGGTCGACGACTTCGAACAGCCCGACGGCGACTATTTCGAGGACACCACCTACCGGTTGGAAAACGGCGAGGAGGCGGTCTTCGACATGATCACCCATCGCACCGGCGGCTACTGCACCTTCACCATCGAGGCCACAGTCCTGTCCGGCGATCAGGAATCCGCACTGGCCATTGACGACGGCGGCGAGCCTTTCTGGGTGAGCGGTCTCGCGTCCGGCTGGCAGGACTACGAAACGCCGTATATCGGGGGCGTCGCCGCCGAGGGCGAATGGCGGGCGCCCCGCGCGGGCGATCCCTTTCCCGAGCGCACCGATTAGCCGGGAAGCCCCCGTCACCGAGCTCCGGCGCGGGGGCGGGTGACGCGGGCGGGGTCGGCGAGGAGTTCGGCGATGCCGAGGCCGGCGGCGCCGCGCACTGCGGCGTCGGGGCCCAGGGTGGAGACCTCGACCCGGGGCGGGGCCCAGCGGGCGGCGATGGTCTGCGGTAGGAGTGCCGCGGCGAAGGGCTCGGCGATCCAGGGGGCCAGCGGGGCGAACATGCCGCCGAGAACCACGGTGTCCGGGTCGACGACGTTGACGACTCCGGCCATCCCGGTTCCCAGGTATTCGCCCACCCGGGCGACTGCCGCGGCCGCCTGGGCGTCGCCGCCCTCCAGGACGGCGAGGAGCTGGGCGACCGGGCCCGACGGGTCGCCGATCGTGGTGGCCGGCTCGCTCGCGGGCAGACCGGCGGCGCGGGAGAGCGCCTCCAGGCCGCAGTACCGTTCGAGGCAGCCGCGGCCGCCGCACCCGCACGGCTCCCCGGCCGGATCGAGGCTGAGGTGCCCCACCTCGCCCGCGAAGCCGTGCGAGCCGCGGTCGATCCGCCCGCCGCGGATGATGCCGGCGCCCACACCGATCTCCCCGGACACCTGCACGTAGTCGCCCCACGCTCCGCCGCGCCCGAAGGCGAGCTCGCCGAGCGCGGCGAGGTTGGCCTCGTTGTCCAGCCGGATGGCGCCCGGCTCCAGCCCCACCCGCTCGGCCAGCATCGCCGCAATCGGCAGGTCGCTCCAGCCGAGGTTGGGGGCGCGCAGCAGGCGGCCCGCTTCGGGGGCGACCAGTCCCGGGACCGCGAGGGAGACGCCGATCGGCTGGAGCCCGGCGTCCCGGGCCGCGCGCAGCGCCAGGTCCAGCAGGCGGGCGAGGCGGTCGAGGGCGGGGCGCGCCGCGCCGCGGTTGTCGGCGCACTCCACGCGGTGGTAGCGGACGCCGTGGCCGAGGTCGCTCACGCAGACGGCCATGTAGTCGACGTTGACCTCAAGGCCGATACTCGCGTGGGCGCCGCCGTGGATGTCGAGGACCGTACCCGGCCGGCCCGCGCCACCGTTCGGAAGCACGCCGGCTTCGGTGAGCAGCCGGGCCTCCAGCAGCTCGGCGACCAGGCTGGAGACCGTGGCCTTGGTCAGCCCGGTCGCCTCGGCCAGGCGGGCGCGCGTCAGCGGCCCGTGCGTGCTGACCCGGCCGAGGACGAGGCCGAGGTTGTCCTCCCGGACCCCCCGCCGCCGCTCGCCGGCCGCCGCAAGGGCGCGCGTGTGAACTGCCATGCGTCCGATCCTCTCCCACCCCGATCCGGCCGCCGCCACCGCACCGGCCGGCGCCGCTCCGCGCATTCGTTCATCTTCGCAACGATGCGCGTGCGACGGAACCGCATGCCCGCGCGGCCGAGCACCCGGCAGTTGCAGACGGAAGGGCCCCTCCCCCGCGTGCACCGGTTCGACAAGTCCCTCAACCCCCCTTGACCGGACTCGGCGGCCTTATTAGTTTGACGCAAATACAAATTCGGCGGGACCTCGGCTGAGGCACCCGGCCGGCACTCCGGAGCGGCGCTCCGCCGCCTGCATCCCCCCGTTCCCGACCTCGCCCCACCGGTCCGGTCCGCACCGCGGACCTCCCCCGAGCCGCCGAGGAGTTGCGACATGGCCGGGCACCCCACACGGCGCACAGCACTGGCGGCCGGCGCTTCTGCGGCCGCCGCGGCCGCTCTCGCCGGCTGCGGATTCGGCATCGGCAGTTCACGCACGGACTCCGGCGTCGCGGTCTGGGACATCTCCACCGACGCGGAGCAGGACCTGGTGATCAATGCGGCCGAGCGGTTCAACGCCCGCAGCGCCGGGGCGCCCGTCGTGCCGCAGTTCTTCCAGAACGACCCCTACAAGAACCGCCTGCGGACCGCCCTGATGTCGGGCACGCCGCCGGACCTCTTCTACGGATGGGGCGGTGACCAGCTCCGCGCCTTCGTCGACGCCGGCGAGGTGGCCGAAGTCCCGGCCCGGGTCGACACCGGCCGCTACCTCCCCGCCGTCATGGAGGCCGTCACCTTCGGCGGGCGGGTCTACGGCGTTCCGAAGGCCGGCACCCAGCCCAAGGTGTTCTTCTACAACACCGAAGTCTTCGCCGACCTGGGCCTGGAGCCGCCGCGGACCTGGGCGGAGCTGACCGGGGCGGTCGAGGCGCTGGCCGACTCCGGGGTGGTCCCGCTCTCCCTGGCCGGCCAGAACCTGTGGACCAACATGATGTACCTCGAATACCTGGTCAACCGGGTGGGCGGCCGGGAGCCCCTGCAGGCGGTACTGGCCCGCGAGCGCGGCGCCTGGTCCCACCCGGCGTTCCTGCAGGCGGTGGCGATGATCCAGGAGCTGGTCGCGGCGGAGGCCTTCCCCCGCGGCTTCGCCGCGCTCAACGCCGACACCAACCAGGACGCCCAGCTGCTGTACTCGGGCCGCGCCGGCATGCTGCTGCACGGCTCGTGGACGTATCTGAGCCTGCTCAACGACGCCCCCGATTTCGTCGGCGGCGGCGGACTCGGCTGGTTCCCCTTCCCGGAGGTGGACGGCGGCGCCGGAGACACCGCCGATGTGGTGGGGAACCTGACCAACTACTACTCGCTGACGACGGCCTCGCGGCACCCCGGCCGCGCCGGCGACTTCCTCGACGCGGCCGTCCTGGACGAGGCCATGGTCGACGGGCTCATCGCGCTCGGGCTGGTCCCCCCGGTTACCGGCCTTGAGGACCGGCTCGCCGAGGCGGAGAGCCCGGAGTGGCTGCGGTTCGTCTACGGCCTGGCCCGCGACGCCCCCTATTTCGACCTGTCCTGGGACCAGGCCCTGGACCCGCGGTCCGCACAGGAGCTGCTGACCGGCCTCGGCCAGGTGTTCGCGCAGCGGATCACCCCGGAAGGGTTCGCCCAGGCCATGAACGAAGCGATGGAGCTCTAGGGCGTGCCCGGAGGACCGCTGCCCCGCTGCACGCCGTCCGCCAGCCACGCCCCAGGCCCGCCGCCCCCTCACCCGCCCCCCGGGAGGGAATGCCCGTGAAGCAGAGGACCGACTGGAGAGCCGCCCTCCTCCTGCTGCCGGCGGTTGCGCTGTTCACCGTCTTCGTGCTGGTGCCGCTGCTCGCCGCAGTCGCCATCAGCCTGGTCGAGTGGGACGGGATCGCCGCGCCGGAGTGGGCCGGCGGTGCGAACTGGGTGCGCGCCGCCACCGACGAGACCACGCTGCAGTCCCTCTGGCTGACGCTGCAGGTGGTGGCGCTCTCCTGGATCCTGCAGGCGCCGGTCAGCATCCTGCTCGGCACATTCCTGGCCAACCGCGCCCGCTACCGCGCCGTGCTAGGGGTGTTCTTCTTCATCCCGCTGCTGCTCTCGGCGGTCGCCGTCGGCCTGATCTGGCAGGCGCTGCTGAGCCCGGACGGGGCGCTGAACACCCTGCTGGAATCGGCCGGCCTCGGCGCGCTGGCCCGGCCGTGGCTGGGCGATCCCGGAACGGCGCTGTACGCGGTGTCCGCAGTCATCGCGTGGCAGTTCATCCCCTTCCACACGCTGCTCTTCCAAGCCGCGGTGCGCCAGATCCCCGCGGCCCTGTACGAGGCGGCCCGCATCGACGGCGCCGGGCCCGTGCGGCAGTTCTTCTCGGTGACGCTGCCGCAGCTCAAGTACACCGCAGCCACCTCGACGATCCTCATCGTCAACGGTTCCATCACCTACTTCGACGTCATCTTCATCATGACCGGAGGCGGCCCGGAGAACGCCACCCGCATCCTCCCGATGCACATGTACGCGACGGCGTTCCAGGAGACGCGCATCGGCTACGGCAGCGCGATCGCGGTGCTGCTCGTCGCCCTGGGCCTGGTCTTCTCACTGGCGCTGCTGAGGCTGTCCCGGTTCTCCCGCATGGAGAGCCAGGCGGAAGGGGTCTAGGCATGGCACAGACGACCGCGGCAGCCGCACGCCGACGGCGGCCCGCACCGCCGCGCCCCCGGCGCAGGTTCCCCTTCGCCGCCCTGGCGGGGTTCGTCTGGCTCGCCGTCGCGGCCTACCCCGTCTACTTCATGCTGCTCAGCAGCGTCCGGGACCGCCGGGACTACATCGAGGCGAGCCCCTGGCTGCCGCCGATGCGCCCGGTCTTCGACAACTACCTCGATACGGTCCGCAGCGGCATCGGGCTCTACCTGCTCAACAGCGCCGCCGTCGTCGCGCTGACCGTCGTGCTCATCGTGTCGGTCAGCCTGCCGGCCGCCTACGCGATCGCGCGCAACCCCAGCCGCACGGTACGGACCGTGTTCACGGTCTTCCTGCTCGGACTGGCCGTCCCGCTCCAGGCGGCGATCATCCCGGTGTACCTGCTGATCATCGAGCTGGGGCTGTACGACACCCTCTACGCGCTGGTTCCCCCGCAGGCGGCGTTCGGCATCCCGCTGACGGTCCTGATCCTGGTGACGTTCATCCGCGACATCCCCCGCGAGCTCTACGACTCGGTGCGGCTGGACGGGGGCGGCCACCGGCGCATCCTCTGGCACCTCGTCGTCCCGCTCGCCCGGCCGGCCGTGGTCACGGTGGTCATCTACAACGCCCTGCAGGCGTGGAACAACTTCCTGTTCCCGCTGGTACTCACCCAGAGCGCCAACGTCCAGACGGCGCCGCTGGCCCTGCAGCAGTTCCAGGGCCAGTACGGCATCAACGTCCCGGGCCTGATGTCGGCGGTGTTCCTGTCCGTGGTGCCGGTCCTGCTCCTCTACGTGGTGGCGCGGCGCCAGATCCTGGGCGGCCTGACGGCGGGGTTCGGGCGCTGACCCCGCCCGGCGGCGGGGGGCGGCCGCCGGGCGCCTGCCCGGGCCGGCGCCCCGGGCTCCGGGCCGGCGGGGCCCCGCACGGCCGGGGCACGGCGCTGGAACGCCCCCTACCGCGGGTCGCCCACCCGCGCCGCGGAGACCAGTGCCCGGGTGTGGCCGACCTTCCGCGGCGGGCCGTCGAGGCGGACCCGGAGCGCCAGGCCCTCGGCGGCCGCCGAGGGCGCCAGCACCAGGTCGAGGTCGCCGGGGTCGACGGTCCGGTACCCGTCGGGGCCGGTATAGGCGGCCAGGTCGGTGTGCACGGTGAACTCGACGGTACGCGCGGCGCCGGGTTCCAGGTCGACGCGGGCGTAGCCGATCAGCCGCCGGGGAGGCCGCGCGACGCGCGCCACCGGATCGTGCAGGTAGAGCTGGACCACCTCGGTCCCGGACCGCTCTCCGGTGTTGCGGACGGTGCAGCCGACCGCGACCTCGGCGTCGGTCCCCGCGGCCGCCGCCGCGCCGCCGGCCGGCCGCCCCTGCAGGACCGGCTCCTCCCAGGCGAAGGAGGTGTAGGAGAGACCGTGGCCGAACGGGTACCGGGGGGTCGGGTCGACCGAGCTGACATCGCTGCGGTGGGCGAGCGGGGCCCCGATGTAGGAGGCCGGCTGGGCGCCCGGGACGCGGGGCACGGCCACCGGCAGCCGGCCGCTGGGGTTGACCCTCCCGGAGAGGACGCCGGCCAGCGCGGGGCCGCCCTCCTCGCCCGGGAAGAACGCCTGGACGGCCGCCGCGAGGCGGTCGGCGGCGCTGCCCAGCGCGTAGGGGCGCCCTGAGGTGAGGACCAGCACCACGGGGGTGCCGGTCGCGACGAGCGCGTCCAGGAGCTCCTGCTGGACCCCTGGCAGGCGGAGGTCCTCGGCGTCGCAGCCCTCACCGGAGGTGCCGCGGCCGAACAGGCCCGCCCGGTCGCCGAGGACGGCGATACAGACGTCGGCGGCGCCGGCCGCGTCCGCTGCCGCGCCGATCCCCTCGGTAGCGGTGCCGTCGATGCCGCAGCCGGGCCGGTAGTCCACCGCGGCGCCGGGGAGCTCGGCGCGCACCGCCGCGAGCAGGGTCGTGATGGCGACGCCCGGCCAGTCGGATCCGGGGTGGCGGGCGCCGACATGGCTGGGGAAGGAGTAGCAGCCCAGCATGGCTTCGGCGGTGTCGGCGCACGGCCCGACGACGGCCACCCGGCCGGTGCCGGCGAGGGGCAGCGTTCCGTCGTTGGCGAGCAGTACGGCCGACTCCTCGGCCAGCGTGCGGGCGAGGGCGCGGTGCTCCCCGGGGTCGAGTCCGGCCCCGGCGGCGGAGGCGCCGTCCGGATCCGCTGCGCCCTGCGGCGGCGGCGCGGCCGGTGCGGGGTCCGGGCTCCAGTCTGCGTCGAGCATGCCGAATTCGGCCTTGTGCGTCAGCACGCGCAGCGCCGACCGGTCGAGGAGGTCCTCGGCGACGTCGCCGCGCCGGACGGCCTCGACGAGCCGTCCGCCGTAGCAGTCGACGTGCGGCAGCTCCACGTCGACGCCGGCCGCCAGGGCGAGCGCACCGGCCTCGCCGCGGGACCCGGCGACGCCGTGCAGCGTTTCCAGGAAGGCGATGCCGAAGTAGTCGGCCACGACGGTCCCGGTGAAGCCCCACTCGTCGCGGAGCAGCCCGGTCAGCAGGGCGGGGTCCGCGGCGGCCGGGACCCCGTCGTTGTCGTTGTAGGCGTGCATGACCGACTTGGCGCCGCCGAGGCGCACCGCCGCCTCGAAGGGCGGCAGCAGCACGTCGGCGCGCTCGCGCGGGCCTGCCGCCGCCGGGGCGAGGTTGCGGGCGCCCCGGGACGCCGAATAGCCGACGAAGTGCTTGAGCGTCGCGATGAGTCCGCAGGACTGGAGTCCGCGCACATAGGCGGTGCCCACCGTCGCCACCAGGTAGGGGTCTTCGCCGATGGTCTCCTCGGTGCGGCCCCAGCGGGCGTCCCGGGTGACGTCGAGGACCGGCGCCAGCCCCTGGTGGACACCGACCCCGCGCATGCTGCGCCCGATCTGCCCGGCCATCCGCTCCACCAGCCCGGGGTCGAACGAGGCGCCCCAGGCGAGCGGCACCGGGTAGACCGTGGCGCCCCAGGCGGTGAACCCGGCCAGGCACTCGTCGTGGGCGAGCGCGGGCAGGGCGAACCGGTTGGCCGCCATGACCCGGCGCTGGAGCCGGGCCAGCGCAGCACTCCCCTCCTCGGGCCGGACCGGCGCCGTGCCGAAGGGGCGGGTCACCTGCCCGAGCCCGCCGGCGATCGGCAGCTCCGGCTCGCCCGGAGCCCCGCCGGGGGCCGTCATCGCCTCCTGGTGCGGCGCCACCTCGGCGCCGTTCTCGGCCGAGGCGCCGATCCAGACGGCGTGCAGCTGGGCGGCCTTCTCTTCCAGGGTCATCTCGCGCAGCAGCTGCGCGGCGCGCTCGGCGGGCGGTAGCGACGTGTCCCGCCACAGCGGCGGCGCGGTGGGGCGGTCGTGCTCGCCGTCGGTCATGCTGCCTCCTTGGTGGCCGGAGCGGTGCCGCGGCGGGCGGTTCCTCAGCGCACGCCGAAGAGGTGCTCCAGGGCGATCTGGTCGAGCCGTTCCATGTGGTAGCCGCGGGCGCCGGCGGCTTCGAGGTCGATCGAGTCGGCGAGCAGCTCGCGCACCGTCTCGCCGGGGGTGAGTGTCGCCTCGGCGAGCTCGCCGACACCGGCGGCCGCGCGCGCCTCGGCCGCTTCCGGGTCGGCCCGGAACGCGGCGGCCCTGTCCTTGAGGATCAGGTAGTTGCGCATGCACGCCTCGGCCGAGGCCCACACGCCGTCGGCGTCCTCGGTCCGCGGCGGTTTGAAGTCGAAGTGCCGGGGACCGGAGTAGCCCGCGCTCTCCAACAGGTCCACCAGGAAGAACGCCTCCTTGGCGTCCCCGGCGCCGAACCGCAGGTCCTGGTCGAACTTGACGCCGCGCTGGCCGTTGAGGTCGATGTGGAACAGCTTGCCGTGCCACAGCGCGTGCGCCACCGCGAAGACGGAGTTGAGGCCGGCCATCTCCTCATGGCCGACCTCGGGGTTGAGGCCCACCATGTCGGGGTGCTCGAGCCGCTCGATGAAGGCCAGCCCGTGCCCGACGGTGGGGATGAGGATGTCGCCGCGCGGCTCGTTCGGCTTGGGCTCCAGTGCGAACCGCAGGTCGTATCCCTGCTCGCGGACGTGCGCGCAGAGCAGGTTGAACGCCTCCGCCAGCCGGCTCAGCGCGGCGCCCGTGTCCTTGGCCGCCTCGCTCTCCGCGCCGTCCTGCCCGCCCCAGCACACGAAGGTCTGCGCCCCCAGTTCGGCGGCGAGGTCGATCGCCCGGACGGCCTTGCGCAGGGCGTAGCGGCGCACGTCGCGGCGGTTGGAGGTGAAGCCGCCGTCGCGGAAGACCGGGTGGCTGAACAGGTCGACGGTGACCATGGGGACCGTCAGCCCCGTGGCGTCCAGGGCTGCGCGGAACACCCGCAGCACGGCGTCGCGCTCGGCGGCGCTGCTGCCCGGGGGGATCAGGTCGTCGTCGTGGAACGTGATGCCGTAGGCGCCCATACCGGCGAGCCGGCGGACCGCCTCGGCGGGGTCCAGGGGAGGCCGGACCGCCGCCCCGAACGTGTTGACGCCGCGCCACCCCACCGTCCACAGGCCGAAACTGAACCGGTCGCCGGGGCCGGGACGGAAGTCGCTCACGGGGGCCTCACTCGCTCTCGGCGCTGACGGAGGGCGGCGCCCTGCCGGCCGCGCGGTAGCGCGGTCCGGCTGCAGGCGCCGGCGTGTGCCCAATTAGTTTTGACCTTGAACAAACTCGCGTCAAGGGCCCCGCAGCGATGTTTCCCGCGCAGCACGGGCTTCTTACACCCCTGCTGCGCCGCCCATCGCGGTGCCGATGGCGTAGGTGACCGCCATGGCGAAGGCGCTGCCGATGATGCAGCGCAGTGCGGCGCGCAGCGGGGAGGCGCCGCCGAGGTAGGCGCTGACGGCGCCGGTGAGGGTGACCGCGACCAGCGCGGCGGCGAAGGTCAGGGGGAGCCGGAGGGCAAGGCTGGAGAGCATGATCGCCAGCAGGGGGACGAGGGCGCCCAAGGCGAAGGCGAAAAAGCTGGTGAACGCGGCGGCCCAGGGGCTGGTGTATTCGTTGGCGTCCAGGCGCAGCTCGACCTCTGCGTGGGCGCGCAGGGCGTCCTTGGCAGTGAGCTGCTCGGCCACCTCGCGGGCGAGTTCCGGGGTGAGGCCGCGGTCCTCGTAGAAGCCGGAGAGCTCCTCCAGCTCCGCGTCCGGGTCGGCCGCGAGTTCGGCCTTCTCCTGGGCGATCGCGGCCTTCTCGGTGTCGCGCTGGGTACTGACCGAGACGTACTCGCCGGCGCCCATCGACAGGGCGCCGGCGAGCAGCCCGGCGACGCCCGCCACCAGCAGCGACTCGGTGGATGCGCTCGCGCCGGCGACGCCGACGACCAGGCCGGCGGTCGAGACCACCCCGTCCTGCGCGCCGAGCACGCCGGCGCGCAGCCGGTTGAGCTCTGCGCCGAGCCCTGACCCGCTGGGCTCGGCGTGCGATCCGCCCGTTTCGCTCTCCGCCATGGCGCTCCCCTTCTCCGGCGTCGGTCCGATCGTCGCCCGCCGGGTGCGGCGGCACCCCGGTGCCACGCCGGAGCTCTGGCGCAGCGCCCGCCTCAGGCCCTGCTGCGGGCGATGCTGCGCTGCACGAGGCCGCGGATGCCGGGGGCGAGCATGGCGCGCGCGGCCACCGAGCCGGCCCAGGCGCGGAAGGCGGTGGGCGGGGCGAACTGGGCCATACCGGTGCGGGCGAGGGCCTGGCGCCGGGCTGCGCCGGGGCGCAGCCCCGACTCCCACTCGGCCAGCGCCGGCGCCGGGTCGGCCCGCGGGTCGGACAGCGCCTCGCCCAGGCGCTGGGCGCCTTCCAGGGCGAGCGCGGCGCCGTGTCCGGCGAAGACGGTGACACACCAGGCGGCGTCGCCGAGCAGTACGGTTCGCCCGGCGCTCCACCGGTCGAGCACCACCTGGGCGGCGGAGTCGAAGTAGACGGGGCCGGATCCGGCGCCGACCTGATCGAGCACACCGGGGACCGCGCCGCCGAGGTCGCCATAGGCGGCAGCGAGGGCCTCGGCGGGCCCGCGGCGGAGTTCGGCGGCGGTGTCGGGGCAGCGGTAGGCGAAGAACGCCGACGAGCGGCCGGGGCCGAGGTTCACCACCGACGCGGAGCGGCCCGCGCCGATGAAGGAGCGGCTCTCGTTCTCCGGAACGCCCGGGGGCGGCGGGTCCAGGGGGACGGCGGCAACCATGTGCCCCATGTCGACCACCGGCTCCCCGGCGGAGCCGGCCACGTCGGCGCGGAGCTGCGAGTGCAGCCCGTCGGCGCCGACGACGAGGCCGGCGTCGACGGCGGTGCCGTCGCCGAGGACGGCCCGGACCCGGTCACCGTCGGGCACAACGCGGCGGACGGTGGTGCCGAACCGCACTTCAGCGCGGTCCTGCAGCTGCTCGTAGAGCGCCGCTTCGAGGTCGCCGCGGAAGACCGTCACCATGTCGCCGACGGCGGAGGCGGCGACGCCGGCCGGGATGGCGAACCGGACCCGGCCGTCGGCGCGGACCATCGCGGAGCCGAACGCGCCCAGGTCCGCCCTGCGCAGGGCGGGCAGGATGCCGAGCCGGTCGGCCGCGCGGATGCCCGCCCCGGACAGGTTGACCATGTAGCCGCTGCTGCGCCGGCCGGGCGCCCGCTCCACGACGAGCGGGTCCCATCCCGCCGCGTGCAGCGCCAGCGCTGCGGCCTGGCCCGCGATGCCCGCCCCTGCGATGACGGCGCGCGGCCGTCCACCGCCCCTGCCCCCGGCCGTGCCGCCGATGCTCTCCGCCATGTTCCCCGCCTTCGGTATGAACGTGTGTTGATACTGAGTATGAACACACGTTCACAGCGACGGCAAATCCGATGCCCCGGGACAGCTCCGGCGCCGCAGGGCAGTGCGGCGCGGCCGGTCCATCCCGGCAGGGCGGGCATAGACTGGGCGCATGCCCCGCGGAGTCGCCATCCCCGATCTGCGCCGCCGCCTGTTCGACGCCACCGAGCACATCGTCCGCACCGAAGGAGCGGGCGCCGTCAGCGGCCGCGGCGTCACCCGCAGAGCGGGCGTGGCGATCGGCATCCTCAACCGGCACTTCCGCGGCCTCGACGGCTTCCTCGCCGACTACGCCGTCGACTGCGCCTTCCACGTCACCGCCGAGTCCGGCACCTTCGCCGCCGGCGGCGCGTCCGACGGGGCACCGGGACCCGCGGCTGCCGCGTTCCTGGGCGGACTCGCCACCCCGCAGCTGATGGCCGCGCTGCGCCTCGAAGCGGCCCGCCCCGACCTGACCGCCGAGGTCCGCCGGATCCTGGGCGACCGCGCGGCCGCCCTCGGCGCGGTCGACGACGCGCTGGCCGCCCGCCTGGCGGCGGCGCACGGTGCCGGCCGCCTGCCGCCCGGCACCGATCCGGCAGCCGTCGCCCTCGCCCTGACCGGCACCCTCCACCACCTGGCTCTGACCGCCGATACCCCCGAGGACGCGGCCGATCGGATCACCGCAACGGCCCTGGCGCTGCTCTCCCCCGCGCAGCGCACAACGGGGCGGCGGTAGGCGCGCCCCCTCGGCAGTCCGCAGTGGATGGCGCGCAGCAGAGTCCCCGCCCTCCGCCCCGTTCTGCCTGCGGAATCCCAGCGCCCCGCCTGCGCTGACAGGCGAGCCGGCATCCCTGCCAACCGGCCCGCCGGCGTCATTGCCGACGCCGCCTGAGGAGCGCTATGGCCATCGCGGAGCGTCGCCCACCACCAGGATCTCCGGCGCTCCCGATGGACGGGGTCCGCGCCGCGGCCGAGGTGACTTCGCGGGATGCCGACACGCACGCGAGAGACCGAGTGGAAAAGCCCGGCACACACGCAGCAACCGGGATCGGCGTCTATCTGCTGGTCGACCGCGACGCCGAAGCCGTCGTCGTCCACAGCCGTCCTGGCCGCGGCCACTACCTGGATCGCAGTATCCACCCCTACGGCGAGGACGTTCCCGTGCCGGGCCTCGGCGTCACCCTGGAAACCAAGGGCCTGAAGCGCTTCGCACACTGACGGGCGCACCGCCTCCGCTACGGCGCTCCGAGAGCGGACAGCGGCACCTGCTCGGTGAGCAGCCGGCGGACGGACTCGGGATCGGTGTGCGGGGCGGCCAGCCGGGCGCCGTGGTAGTAGGCGAAGATGTAGGGCCCCAGGTAGGCGGGCACCGACGCTTCGGCCTCCGCCTCGCCGACCATCCCCCGGCGCTGCAGGTAGCGGCGGACTTCGGCGTGCGGCCGGCCCTCGGCGAGCAGGTGCGCGGCGTTGCACCAGGCACCCCAGAGCAGGTTGCGGGCGCGGTGGACGGCGGCCAGGTCGGTGCCGTCGTCGCGGAACCCGTCGACGTGGTCGACGAGCCACCGCAGCGCCTCGTCACCGGGGAAGGCGATCTCCTGGGCGTGCAGCGCGAGCCCCTCGCTGAGGGTGAAGCACGGAGACGGCATGAACCGCGCGTGCGCCTCCGGCCGGTCTGCAAGCGTGCGCTCCTTCAGCATGTACTCGGCGATGTGGCCGGGAAACGCCTCGTGGGCCGCCGTGTACAGCAGGTCGGCCGTGATGAACGGCAGCGACGGGTCGTAGAAGACCGTGCCCCGGCTGCCGCCGCGGTGCAGGCCGCGGAACGGCCCGGGTGCGGCCTCGCAGTCGACCGCGACATCCGCCGGCAGGTCGACCAGCGCGCGGGTGCGCTCAAGCGCGGCGTCCACGGCAGCGGCGATGAGCGGCTCCACCCGCTCCGGCGACCCCGGCCGGATGCTGTGCTCGCTGCGCCACCGGTCCCACCGCTGCCGCAGCGTGCCCGACGACTTCGGCAGCCCCTGGTCGAGGAGGTCCGCGGCCTCGTCCAGCACCTCCTCGGGAACCGGGCCGCCGTCCACGCCCAGGCATGCCTCGACCCGCTCCTGGAGCGGCACCGCAGCACCTCCGGTGATGCGCGCCAGCGAGTGCAGCGCGCGGGCGTTCTCCGCCAGCCACCCGGCCCGCTGCCCGGGGAGGGCACCGGCCTCCCGCGCGATGCGGTCGGCGCCGTCGGCGACCTCCGCCGCGGATAGGGCGGGCGGTGCGCCCGGCTCCGGCGGCGCGCGGTCGTCGAGCAGCCAGGTGAACGGGTCGGCGGCACCGATGCGCGCGCCCAGCGCTCGCACCAGGGTGAGGTAGTCGCCGGCGAGTGCGCTGGCGCCCCCTCCGTCGGTGGGGCCCATGGCGTCCACCATGCGCGTCCGGCACCGCTCTGCCAACCGGGAGAGCGCGAAAACCGCGGCCGGATCCGGCTACGGCTCCGTCCGCCGGGGATCCGCAGGACCGTGCGGAGCAGCCCTGCCCCGCTATTTGTGCAGCGCCGACGCCCCCGCGGCGAGGGCGGCGAGCGCAACGAGGGCCACCGCCAGCGAACCGGACACCGAGAGCGGGCGCATCAGCAGCGCACCGACGACCAGGCCCCACGCCGCGCAGGCAGCGCGCCAGTCGTACCGGGGCATGGGGCCTCCTCTGCCGATGCGTGCGCCAGAGTATACAGAATCCAATCGACGCCGCACCCCGCGCATTCCGGCCCGCGCGGAACCGTGCGGGATAGCATCGGCAGAGGCAGCGCGGGCGGCGCTGCGAGCGCAGGTGCGGGAGGAGTGGCCGATGAGAGCCAACGAGATTCCGACCGAGGAGATCCGGCGCGACCCCGCGGCCTTCGCCGACCGGGTCACCGCCGACGGGCGCTACCAGCGGACCGCGGAACCGGGCCGGTACCGCCTGGTCATCAACCGCGCGTGCCCCTGGGCGCACCGGGTGGTCATCACGCGGCGGCTCATGGGGCTGGAGCAGGCCGTCTCGCTGGCGGTGACCGATCCCCGCCAGGAGATCATCAGCGGAGAACCGCACTGGGTGTTCACCGAGGAGACCGGCAGCCCCGGCGGCGTCGACCCGGTGCTGGGCATCCACGCCCTGCGGGAGGCCTACCTCGCCCGGGACCCGGACTACACCGGCGGGGTCAGCGTGCCGGGCCTCGTCGAAATCGAGAGCGGCCACCTCGCCAGCAACGACTTCAACCGGCTCGCTCTGGACATGGCGACCGAGTGGGGCCCGCTCACCCGGGACGGCGCGCCCGACCTCTATCCGGAGCAGCTGCGCGACGAGATCGAGGAGCTCGGCGCCGGCATCTACGCCGACGTGAACAACGGCGTCTACCGCGCGGGCTTCGCTCCCGACCAGCGGCGCTACGACGCCGCCGTCGCCCGGCTCTTCGCGCGGCTCGACGGGCTGGAGGAGCGGCTGTCCAGCCGCCGCTACCTGGTCGGCGACCACATCACCATGGCCGATATCCGGCTGTATGCGACGCTGGCCCGCTTCGACGCCGCCTACCACGGCCACTTCAAGTGCAACATCCGCAAGCTGATCGAGTACCCGGCCCTGTGGGCCTACGCGCGCGACCTCTTCCAGACTCCCGGCTTCGGCGACACGACGTACTTCGATCACATCCGCATCCACTACTACTGGGTGCACACCGGCATCAACCCGACGCGGATCATCGCCGCCGGCCCCGACCCGCGCCAGTGGCTCGCCGAGCACCACCGCGCTGAGCTGGGCGGCAGCCCCTTCGGCGCCGGAACCGCCCCCGGCCCGGTCCCCGCCGGCGAGCGCGTGCCCGCGCCCGCGGGCCGCGACACCTGACGCGGCACGCTCGGACGGCTCGGGCGTCCGCGCCGTCCGTCCGCCCGCGCGGGCCGCAGCAGCGCGCGAGGCCGAGCGCGGGCAGCCGCGCTGCCGGCCGCGCCCCGCTGCCCGGCACCGGTGGCAAGCGCTCCCGGCCCACGGGCCGGCGCAGGCGCTGTCCTGAGCAGACACGCTGGCGCCCGGCAGAGCGAGCCAGTGGACCGCCCTCCGGACCAGGGCGTGTTGGGTGAATGGCGCTCGTCGCGAGCGGTGCCGGCGGTGCACCCGTCGCACGGCCGGCGAAGGAGTCAGGGCGGGGTTTTCCTCCTCGATTGAGGAGAACGCCGCGAGGGGCGTGCCAGGGCGGTGCGCAGCAGGACCGGTGTCCACCCCGGCCGGCGCAGGCCGCCTCTCATCGAGCAGGCGGCAGCCGGGGCGGATGGCCGGCGGGCGCTAGCCCTCTCTCTGCCACGGGAGCGACCGCGCACGGGTAGCGGAGGCAGCGGCGCGGCCGGTCGCGCCGCGCCCCCGCTGCCGGCACCGGTGGCCAGCGCACCCAGCCCGCGCCCCGCTGGTGAGGCGGGTGGCGGCCGGGCCGCCATCTGCGGCCCACCGCTCCCAGCCGAGGGCCCGGCCCGCCGCTGCGGTCAGCCCGGAGGTTCCCCGGCGAGGAACGGCTCGAGGTGGGCGAGCAGCTCGCCGGGGTTCTCCTCCTGCAGCAGGTGGCCGCAGTCGAGGGCTGCGCCGCCGACCGGGCCCGATGCGACGTCGCGCCAGGTCTGGAGCGTGTCGTAGAGCCGCCCGACCGCGCCGCGGCGGCCCCAGAGCGCCAGCAGCGGAGCGGTGGCGGACCGGCCGGCGGCCGAATCGGCGCCGTCGTGCTCCAGGTCGACGCCGGCTGCCGCCCGGTAGTCCTCGCAGACCGCGTGCACGAGTGCGGGGTCCCGGTAGCAGCGCAGGTACTCCTGCACGAGCGCCTCCTCGGGCACACCGGGTGTGGCGCTCTGCTTCTCCAGGTGCGAGCGGAGGAACGCCTCGGTCGCGCCGGCGATGAGCTGCTCCGGCAGCGGTTCCGGCTGGATCAGCAGGAACCACCAGTAGTAGGCCGTGGCGAAGGCGCGGTCGGTGCGCGCGTACATCGTCGCGGTCGGCGCGATGTCGAGGACCGCCAGCCGCTCCACCGCCGCCGGGTGGTCGAGCGCCATCCGGTGCGCCACCCGGCCGCCGCGGTCGTGGCCCACGACCGCGAACCGGTCGAACCCCAGCTCTGCCATCACCCGCACCTGGTCGAGCGCCATCGCCCGCTTGGCGTAGCCGGCGTGCGCGGGCCCGCCGGGCGGCTTGCCGGAGTCGCCGTATCCGCGCAGGTCGGTGGCGACCACGGTGAAGCGCTCGGCGAGCTGCGGTGCGACGCGGTACCAGGTGGCGTGCGTCTGCGGGTGGCCGTGCAGGAGGAGGACCGGCGGTCCGCTGCCGGCGGTCGCGGTACGGATGCGGACGCCGCCGGCGCTGACATCGCGCACCGCGAAGCCGGGCAGGAAGCCCTCGCTCATCGGGACGGGGCTGCGGCGGAGAGCGCTGCGGTGACGGCGCGCCCGAGGGACGCGGTCGTCCCGCCCCCGCCGAGGTCGGGTGTGAGCACGGCGCGGTCGCCCGCCAGTACGGTCTCGATGGCATGCAGCAGTGCGGCGCCGGCCTCGGCTTCGCCGAGGTGCTCCAGCATCATCGACGCGCTCCAGATCTGGCCGATCGGGTTGGCGACGCCCTTGCCGGCGATGTCCGGAGCCGAACCGTGCACCGGCTCGAACAGGCTCGGGAACCGGCGCTCGGGGTTGATGTTGGCGCTGGGCGCGATGCCGATGGTGCCGGTGCAGGCCGGGCCGAGGTCGGAGAGGATGTCGCCGAAGAGGTTGCTGGCGACGACCACGTCGAACCAGTCCGGGTGCTGCACGAAGTGCGCGGTGAGGATGTCGATGTGGAACTTGTCCACGGCGATGTCGGAGTACTCCTGGGCCATCAGGGCGACCCGCTCGTCCCAGTAGGGCATCGTGGTGTTGATGCCGTTGCTCTTGGTGGCCGAGGTGAGGTGCTTCGCCTCGCGCTTGCGCGCCAGTTCGAAGGCGTAGCGCAGGATGCGGTCGACGCCGGTGCGCGTCATGACGGTCTCCTGGACCACCGTCTCCCGCTCGGTGCCCTCGAAGATCCGGCCGCCGATGGAGCTGTACTCGCCCTCGGTGTTCTCCCGCACCACGTAGAAGTCGACGTCGCCGGGGCCGCGGCCGGCGAGCGGGCTGGTGACGCCGGGCATCAGGCGGACCGGGCGCACGTTGGCGTACAGGTCGAAGTGGCGGCGGAACTGCAGGAGGCTGCCCCACAGCGAGACGTGGTCGGGCACGATGTCGGGCCAGCCGATGGCGCCGAAGAAGATCGCGTCGTGCCGGACGAGCTCGTCGAACCACCCCTCGGGCAGCATGCGCCCGTGCTTGGTCCAGTACTCGGCCGAGGCGAAGTCGTAGTCGACCAGGTCGAGCTCGAAGCCGAAGGCGTCGGCCGCGGCGCGCAGCGCGCGGACGCCTTCGGGAACCACCTCGGTGCCGATGCCGTCGCCGGGGATGACGGCGATCCTGTAGGTGCGGCTCATGCGGGCTTTCCCCTCCGCTCGTCGGTCTCCGTCGGTGCAGCGCCGCACTCCGGGGGCCGGCTGCTGCGCTGCTACGGTGTGCGAACGAAGCTACACGGCAAGAAGCCGTGCCGGAACGGCGGTCAACGCAACCCTGCCTTTCCCTCAGGGCAAGAAATCCGCTGCGCTGCAGCACGCGGCCGCCCCGCAGCCCTGCGCACCGCTGCGGAGCGACCCCGGCACCCGGCACCCGATGGCCGAAAGGGGGTCCGGTGGCGCCGCTGGCCCCCGTCGACGACCTCGACTTCTTCGAGCTCCTCGCGCGCTCGCCGAGCCTCACGGCGGCGGCGCGCGAGTGGGGCGTCTCGCTGTCCGCGGTCAGCAAGCGGCTCACCCGGCTGGAGGCGCGCCTCGGCACCCAGCTGGTGCAGCGCAGCACCCGGCGGCTGGCCCTGACCGAGGCGGGTGAGCTGTACGCGGCGGGTGCGCGGGCGCTGCTGCAGGGCCGCGACGACCTGGAGGAGCGGGTGGCGCGCTCGGCCGGCGAGCTGCGCGGGCCGATCGCGGTGCACGCGACGCTCGGACTGGGCCGGCGCCACATCGGCCCGCTCCTTGAGCGGTTCACGGCCGAGCATCCGGCGGTCACCGCGGAGCTGACGCTGTCCGAGCACGCCGTCAACATCGCCGGCTCCGGCTACGATCTGGCCGTGCGGGTGGGTGCGCCGCCAGACGCCGACCTGCGCCTGCACCGGCTGCACCCGAACCGGGCGGTGGTGTGCGCCGCACCCGGCTACGTCGCCGAGCACGGGGCGCCGGCCAGCCCGGCCGACCTGGCCGGGCACGACTGCCTGGTGCTCAAGCAGAACGACGCCGACTTCGGCGTGTGGCGCTTCGGCACCGGCCCGGACGACACCCGCGCGGTCCGCGTCACCGGCCCGCTGGCCAGCAACGACGGCGAGGTCATCACCGGCTGGTGCCTGGCCGGCCGCGGCATCATGATGCGCTCGTCCTGGCACGCGGCGCCGCTCATCCGGCGCGGCCTGCTGGTGCCGCTGATGGAGCCGGTTCCGACTCCCCCGGCCGACATCGTCGCCGTCTGCGACCCCACCTCCCGCCTGCCCGGAAGGGTCAGCGCCCTCATCGACCTGCTGCGCACCGGCCTGCGCCGGCGGCTCGCCGCCGAGCAGCACGACTGAGCGTTCGCCGACGGGCGGGCCCGCGCACTGAGGGAGTACCGGCCGGATCGGTCCGCCGCGCTGCGTCAGCCCTGCTCCGTGTCTGGGTCTTCCACGAGCTCGGCGAGGAGGCCGCGGACGAGGCCGTCGATCCGGTCCCGGATGGGCCTCACCGCCTCCACGCCGTGACCGGCAGGGTCGGGCAGGTCCCAATCGAGGTAGCGCGTCCCGGGAAAAACCGGGCACGCATCACCGCAGCCCATGGTGACGACGGTGTCGGAGGCGCGGACTTCGTCGGCGGCGAGGAGAGCGGGCTCGGCGGCAGAGAGGTCGATCCCGATCTCGGCCATCGCGGCCGCAACCGCCGGGTGCACCGCGTCGCCAGGAGCCGTTCCGGCCGAGCGCACCCGCACCCGGCCGCGGGCGTAGCGCTCCAGGAGCGCGGCGGCCATCTGCGACCGGCCGGCATTGTGCACGCACACGAACAGCACCTGCGGGAGCGCGGCGCCGCGCCCGGGCGCGGGTTCTGGGGACTCAGCCATCGGTCGCGGGCCCTTCTGCTGCTGCAACGTGCCCTGCAGGAGCGCTGCCTGCTGGGGATTCATCGGCGGCTCCGGACCGCGGGCCGTTCGCCGTGCGCGGACCGTCCCCCGCAGGGGTGAGGGGCTCGTCGGGGAACCAGCGCCGGCGGGCGTACAGCGCGACGTGCACGAGCGCGATCAGCGCCGGCACCTCGATCAGCGGCCCCACAACTCCGGCGAGCGCCTGCCCGGATGCGGCGCCGAAGGAGGCGATGGCGACGGCGATCGCCAGCTCGAAGTTGTTGCCGGCTGCGGTGAAGGCCAGGGTGGCCGAGCGCTGGTAGCCGAGGTTCAGCGCGCGGCCCAGCGCCAGCGTGCCGGCCCACATCGCCGCGAAGTACAGCAGGAGCGGCAGCGCGATGCGGGCGACGCCGCCCGGGCGGGCGAGGATGGCGTCGCCCTGCAGCGCGAAGAGCAGGACGATGGTGAACAGCAGCCCGTACAGGCCCAGCGGACCGATCCGGGGCAGCAGCCGCGTCTCATACCAGTGGCGGCCCCGGAGCCGTTCGCCGATGCGCCGGGTGAGGAAGCCGGCCAGCAGCGGGACGCCGAGGAAGACCGCCACGGACAGGGTGATGTCCAGCGCGGAGACGTCGATGGCGGCCTGCTGCCAGCCGAGCCAGCCGGGCAGCGCGGAGAGGTAGAACCAGCCGAGCGCGCCGAAGGCGGCCACCTGGAACAGCGAGTTCAGCGCGACCAGGACGGCGGCCGCCTCGCGATCGCCGCAGGCGAGGTCGTTCCAGACGATGACCATGGCGATGCAGCGCGCGAGGCCGACGATGATCAGCCCGGTGCGGTACTCGGGCAGGTCGGCCAGGAAGAGCCAGGCCAGGGCGAACATGACGGCGGGGCCGACGATCCAGTTCACCGCCAGGGAGGCCAGCAGCATCCGCCGGTCGGCGGCTGCGGCGCCGAGCCGGTCGTAGCGGACCTTGGCCAGCGGCGGGAACATCATCACCAGCAGGCCGAGGGCGATCGGGACGGCGATGCCGCCCACCTCGAAGGAGGCGAGCGCCGGTCCGATACCGGGGACCAGCCGGCCGAGCAGCAGCCCGGCGGCCATCGCCAGCAGGATCCACACGGTGAGGTAGCGGTCCAGCAGCGGCAGCCGCGGGGCGGCGCTGGAGGACGCGGAGACGGGGCTGTTCACCGGGCTGGTGCCAGCGGAAGGCTGCGGCGGGTGAGGATCGCCGCGAGGCGGTCGGTGGCCTCGGGGACGAGCCGGTAATGGACCCAGGTGCCGCTCCGGCGCGACGTGATCAGCCCGGCCTCGCGCAGCAGTCTGAGGTGGTGGGAGATGGTGGGCTGGGACAGGTCGAAGGCCGGCGTCAGGTCGCAGACGCACACCTCATCGCCGCCGCTGGCGGCGATCATCGACAGCAGCCGCAGCCGCACCGGGTCGCCCAGCGCCTTGAACACCCGTGCGAGCTCGACCGACTCGGCCTCCCCGAGCGGGTCGGACAGCAGCTTCGGGCAGCAGGCGGCGAGCGCGCCGTCTTCCGGCGCTTGATTCGACATGCCTCTATATTGACGAACTTCGATCCTCCGTGCAACCTTGCATCGACAGACATCGAATCAAGCGCTCCGGAGGCCCCGTGTCCCGTGTCCAGCTCGCCCTCAACGTCGCCGACCTCGAGGGGTCGGTCGCCTTCTACTCCGCACTGTTCGGTACCGGACCGGCCAAGCGCCGCCCCGGCTACGCCAACTTCGCCATCGCCGAACCGCCGCTCAAGCTGGTCCTGATCGAGGGCGCGCCCGGCCAGGACACCCGCCTCGACCACCTGGGCGTCGAGGTGTCCGACACCGCCCAGGTCGATGCCGCCGCGGCGCGGTTCACCGAGGCGGGACTGGCCACTTTCGAGGAGAACGACACCTCCTGCTGCTACGCCGTCCAGGACAAGGTCTGGGTCCACGGCCCGGGCAGCGAGCCGTGGGAGGTCTACGCAGTGAAGGGCGAGAGCGACGTCCTGTGCCCTGCCCCCGCTGGCGATCGGGAGGCGGGAGAGCGGGAGGCGGCAGCGGACGGCAGCACCTGCTGCATCAGCCAGCCCTCCTGACACCGGGCCGCATCCCACCAGGCCCGGACCGGCGGGCGTGCCGCGCGAGGCACCCCGCCCGCCCCGGACGGCTGTGCGGCGCAGTGCAGCCAGCTGCGCCGCACAGCCGCCCGGGAGCGCCGCTCCTCGCGCGGAAGTATTGACTTATCAAATCCGCCCTTGGTTAACTCAAAATATGAAGTACGACACCATCCGCCGCGATCTGGAGGCGAAGATCGCGGCGGGGACCTGGCCGCCCGGGACGCGGATCCCCACCGAGGCGGAGCTGGGCGAGTCGTACGGAGTCAGCCGCATCACCGCGCAGCGGGCGGTGCGGGAACTGGTCCGCCGCGGCCTGGTGGTGCGCTACCGGCGCAAGGGCACCTTCGTCGTGCGCACCGAGACGGAGCGCGACCTGCTCAGCCTCGCCGATCCGCGCAACGACGGGCCCGAAGTCGAAGGGCGGCACATCGTCCACGAGGCGCGCGTGGTGCCGGCCGAGCGCGCGGCTGCCCGGCTGCCCGAGCCCGGCACCGGCCCGGCGGCGCCGCTCATCCAGTTGCGCCGCACCAAGCTCAACGCCGCGGAGCGCCCCATCGCCACCGAGCTCGCGGTGATCCCCTTCGCGCTGGCGCCGGACCTCCTCGACGAACCGCTGGAGGACCTCACCACGATCGCCTACTACCGGCGGATCGGCGTGCCCGTGCGGCGCTCGCGGCTCTACATCGAGCCGCACGCGCTCACCGCCGGCGAGGCCGCCACCCTGCAGAGCCCGCCCGGCACCGCCGTCTTCGTCCTGCGCCGCCACCTGTGGCTGGCCGACGGCACCCCTGCCGAGACCTTCGAGTCCGTCCTGCTACCCGACCACAGCCCCTTCTACATCGAGCAGAACGTCCCCGACCCCCCTTCTGCACCGGCGTAAGGAGAATCCGCGATGCCGCAGCACACCCCCCGCGTCGCCATCGTCGGCACCGGCACCATCGGCACGATGGCGGCCTGGCGGCTGGCCGAGCGCGGCGCCGACGTCGTCGCCTTCGACCGCTACGCGCCCGGCCATGACCGCGGCGCCGCCGGCGGCGAGTCGCGCATCTTCCGCACCGCCTACATGGAGGGCCGCCGCTACATCCCGGCGCTGCGCGCCGCACGCACGCTGTGGAACCGGCTCGAAGAGCAGACCGGCACCGGGCTGCTGTGCATGTGCGGCGGGCTGACGGTCGGCCCCCGCGGCCACCCCCTTCTGGCCGAGGTGCGCGAAGGCGCGCAGGAGTTCGGGGTCCGCCACGAACTGCTGGCTCCAGAGGCGGCGGCCGAGCGGTTCCCGCAGCACCCGCTGCGCGCCGGGGAGGCGGCGGTCCTCGACCACGAGGCCGGCGTGATCCGGCCCGACGCCGCACTGCTCGCCGCCGCCGACCGCGCCGAGGAGCTCGGTGCCGACCTGCGCCGCTACACCCCGGCGGTGCACATCGAGCGGGCAGGCTCCCGGTGGCGCGTCGACGACGGCGCCGCGGGGACCGAGGCGGACGCCGTGGTCCTCGCGCCGGGCCCCTGGAGCGCCGCCGACCCGGCGCCGCGCCCCTTCTTCGGCGGGATCGCGCCGGCCGCCCGCCAGATCACGCTGCACTGGTTCGCCGCCCGCGACGCGGCCCGGCTCGGGCCCGACCGCAATCCGGTAGTGATCCGCGTCGGGGAGCCGGCCTACTCCTGCTTCCCCGCCGTGGACGGCCATTCGGTGAAGCTGAGCGTGCACAGCGCCCCGCGCCCCGACCTCCCCTCGCCCGACGCCCTCACCCGCAGCTCCACCCCCGAGCTGCTGGACACCGCCCGCAGTATCGTCCGCGGCCACCTGCCCGGACTCCACCCCGACCCGGTGCGGATCGCCGCCTACGCCGACGCCTTCACCCCGGACGGCCACGCGCTCCTGGGGCGGCTCCCCCGCCATCCCGGGGTCTTCGCCGCAGCTGGCTTCTCCGGGCACGGCTTCAAGCTGTCGCCGCTGTTCGGCGACGCGCTGGCCGACCTCGTCCTGGACGGAACCACCCGGCACGACATCGCCCACCTCGATCCCGCGCGCTTCGGGTAAACCCCCGGACCCCGCCCGCGGGCCTGACCCCGGGGGGCAGTACCCCTCAGGCGGTACCGCTCCCCTGCTTCGCCGGAACGGCCGCGCTGACCCGCGGCTCCGCGCCCGCACCGCCGGCCTCTGGACCGGAGCGCCCCCACCGCTTTCCCCGCCATCCCCCGCGCATTCCGAACACGACCGGTTCGGCGCAGCAGCGCCGCGCCCCTCCTCCGCATGCCGGAAAACGGGAGTGCCCATGTCCGACAGCTCCGCACTGATCCTCATCGTCGCCGCCTGCGCCGTGGTCTTGGCCGCGGGCGCCGCGGTCGCCTTCACCATCGGGCGCCGTACGAAGAACTCCGACGACTGGATCGTCGGCGGCCGCAGCCTGCCGCTGCGGGTCGTGGTCTTCAGCCAGTTCGCGACCGCCTCCGGCGGCGGTGTGCTCGTCGCCCACGTCGGCATCGGCTATGCCTGGGGCTGGTCGGTGATGCTCTACGAAGTGGCCTGCATGCTCGGCCTGCTCCTGCTGATGGTGCTGGCGAACTGGCTGCGCAAGGAGCGGTTCGACACCGTCCCCCAGGTACTGACGCGCCTCTTCGGGACCGACCGGCGCATCACCGCGGTGGCGGCCCTGTGCGCGATCGTGGTCCCGTTCGGCTGGCTAGCCACCCAGTTCGTGGCGTTCGCCCAGCTGTTCGCGCAGATCACCGGCATCTCGCTGCCCGCGCTCATCATCGCCATGGCCGCCGCGTCGCTGCTGTTCGTGCTGCCCGGCGGGCTGCTCTCGGTCGCGTGGTCGGACTACATCTTCGGCGTGTTCATGGTCATCGTGACCTTCTTCATCGTCGGCTACGCCCTCTTTATGGCCGGCGGCTGGACCGGAATCACCGAGAGCGTGCCCCGCGAGCTGTGGAGCCCGTCCTCCGTCACGCTCGTGGGCTGGCCGACGATCCTGCTGTGGGCGTTCGCGATCATCCCGGGCACGCTCACCAACCAGCTCTACTACCAGCGCGTCTTCGCCACCAAGGACGTCTCGGTCGTGCGGCGCGGCCTGTTCATCAGCGCCCTGATGACCCTCATCGCCGGCGTCTATGCCGGTGTGCTGGGCCTGGTCATCCGCGCACTGGGAGCCGACTACTCCACCGCCGAGCGCGAGCAGGCCGCGGGCTGGTTGATCACCCAGCTCCCGCTGCTGGTCACCGCGGTGTTCGCGGCGTTCCTCGTCGCCACCATCGTCTCCACCACCTCCAGTGCCCTGCACTCGGTGGTGACCAACCTCGTCCGCGACCTCTACCAGGGGGTCCGCGGGGCGCGGCCGGAATCGGAGCTGGTGCGGCTGTCGAAGCTGCTGACGGTCGCCGTCACCGCGGTCGCGGCGGTGCTCGCCATCGCTTTCCCCACCGCCCTGGACTGGCTGGTGGCGACCTACGCCTACTCGGCCGCCACCCTGGCCGTGCCGATCTTCGTCGGGTTCGCGCTGCGCAAGCGGTTCCGCCTGTCGCCGGCCATCGGGCTGGCCTCCATGGGCGGCGGACTCGCCGGCTGCCTCGTGGCCCACCTGGCCGGCACCGAAGTGCCCTACGCCGTGTACGGGATCGCCGCATCGCTAGTGTGCCTGGTGGCGGCGGTGGCAGCCGGGCGGCGCAGAGACCGGGGCCGGGCGGCGCAGGCCGCCGGGTGAAGCGCAGAGGGCACTCGGATCGCAGCGGCAGCGCCCCCTGCAGCGCACGTCTCCGTACGACTCCATCGAGAGAAGGGACCACACGTGCATATCGCCGTCATCGGAGCGGGAGTGATCGGGCTCGCGGTCGCGCGGGAGCTCGCGCTGCGAGGGGCGCGGGTCGACCTGGTCGAGACGTCGGCTCCGGGAGCCGGGACGACCGGGACGACGTTCGCGTGGGTCAACGCCCACCTCAAGCGGCCCGAACCCTACCGGGCGCTGAACGCCGCCGGGGTCGCGGCGCACCACCGGCTCCACCGCGACCTGGCCGACGGGCCGCGCTGGTTCTTCCCCACCGGCAACCTGGAGTGGGCGGCGGAGCCCGCGCACGGGGCGGCACTCGCCGCAGCGGCCGACGAGGTGGAGGCCGCGGGCGGCCGCGTGGAGCGGCTCGACCCGGGGCAGGCGCGCGCTCTGGAGCCCGCCGCGCGCATCCCCGATGACGCGCACGGCGCGGTCCTGTTCGCCGACGAGGGCCACGTGCTGCCCGGAACGTTCGCGGCGCGGCTGCTCTCCGACGCGCTCGCCGCCGGCGTGCGGCTGCGGACCGGCGCGGCGGCAGTGGCACTGGACCCGGACGACCGCGGGGTCCGCATCGGCCTGGACGGCGGTGCCGAGCTGCGCGCCGACACCGCCGTCACCGCCGCCGGCCGCTGGACCGAAGCGCTGCTGGCGACGGCCGGCGTGCACCTGCCGATGGCCGACGCCGAAGAGCCGGGCGGCGCGGGCGTCGGGCTGCTCGCCTACACGGAGCCGGCGCCGGCGCGGCTGGGCCGGGTGCTCACCACGCCGCGGCTGAACGTGCGCCCGGACGGCGGCGGGCGGCTGGTGCTGCAGGGCCTCGACCTGGACGCCGGCGCGGACCCGGCGGCACCGCCGGCCGCGGACGGTCCGGTCGCCGAAGAGCTGCTGGCCCGCGCCGGCGCGGTACTGAGCGGCGCCGAGTTCGCGCGGGTCGCCGAGGTGCGGGTCGGGCAGCGGTCGCTGCCGGCCGACGGGTTCACCGTCTGCGGCTTCACCGACGACCGCGCGCGGCTGTACACGGTGGCAACGCACAGCGGGATCACCCTCGCGCCCGCGCTGGGCGGCCTGGTCGCCGACGAGGTCCTCGACGGCCGCCGCGCCGGCCTCCTCGCCGGTTTCCGCCCGACCCGCTTCGACCCGGTGGAGCGACCCGACACCCGCCTGGCCCAGGTCCGGCTGCCGGGCCAGCAGTAGGCGCCCGCGCGGGCTCCGCCCGCTTCCGCCGCCCCGCCGCCCCCGCGGCCTTGCGCTGCGCCGCGGGGCGGCGGAACCGGACGCCGCCGGAGAGCGCGGGCCCAGCGGGCCGGACAGCCCGCGACCGCTAAGATCTTAGAATCGTGTTCGCCAATTAGTGGGGTGGGTGCCCGTGCCGGTTCAGGGAGAGCTCGACGAGGTCGGCGCCGTGTTCGACCACACTGCGGTCGCGGCACCGCGGCTGCGCGACCTGCTGGAGACCTACGTGGACCTGCTCGGCGGGCGGGTGCTGGGCGGCGGCGACCACCCGGGCGGCTTCCGGCTCATCCAGGTCGGCTACGCCGGCGGCGGCAAGGTCGAGCTCATGGAACCCCTCGCGGGGTCGGACTTCTTCGACTCCTTCTTCGCGCTCAACCGGTCGCGCGGCGGCGTCCATCACCTCAACTTCCACGTGCCCGACATCGACGCGGCCGTGCAGCGGCTGCGCGCCCGCGGGTACCGGCTGCACGGCCTCAACCTCGGCGACCCGCGCTGGCGGGAGGTGTTCCTGCACCCCAAGGAGGCGCACGGGACGCTGGTCCAGCTGGCCCAGCCGGGCCAGCGGGAGCGCCGCGGGCCGCGCCCGACCGCCGAGGAGGTCCTCGCCGGCAAGGGCAACCGCGGCAACGGCGTCCCGAGCCCGTAGGCTGCGGCCGCCCGGCGTGGGAGGTGCCGCGGCCGGGCGCGCGCGGATTAGCGTGGCGCCATGAGCACCGAGATCGACCTGACGGCGGCGCCCAGCGGACCGGGCTGCGCGGACTGCACTGCCAGCGGCGGCTGGTGGTTCCACCTGCGGCGCTGCGCCGCCTGCGGCACCGTGGGCTGCTGCGACTCCTCGCCCGGCCAGCACGCCCGGCGGCACAGCGAGTCCGCGGGCCATCCGATCGTGCAGAGCTACGAGCCGGGCGAGGACTGGTTCTACGACTTCCGGACCGACGCCATGGGCAGCGGCCCGGAGCTCACCCCGCCCGGCTCGCACCCTGCGGACCAGGCGGTTCCCGGCCCTGCCGACCGCCTCCCCGCCGACTGGATGGCGCACCTGAACTGACCGGGCGCCTCCGGCGGTGCGGTCGGAGCGCACTGCCGGACCGCGGCCGCGGGCGCCCCTGGCCGGGCGCGTGCGTCCAGCCCCGCCGCGGCAGAGCTCCGGCCCCCCTGCTTCCGTGCGGCCGCTATCCGCCGAGCAGGCCGGTGAGGACGCGGGTGAACAGGAGCCGGCCGGCGAAGGCCGTGGGGCGGTCGAACAGGTGCGGCAGTCCGGCGACCCGGAGGTCTTCGCGCCAGATGACGCACGACCCGCCGCTGGCGGGCAGGACCGCGATCTCGGCCCAGCCGCGCACCGCCCTGCCCCGCTTCTCCAGTCGGCAGCGGCCCGGCCAGCCGCTCTCCGGCGGCTCCCAGACGACGACCTCCATCGGATCGTCCGCGGCGATCGGCCCGATGCCGGTCCGCGCCGTGTACCAGGTCCCCACCTGCGTGGGCCCCGCGGGTTCGACCGCGACCGAGGTCAGCGGGACGTGCCGGGCATGCCGGTGCCAGTCGGTCACCCGCTCCCACGCCTCGCCCGGTGCCATCCCGGTCCGCCGCTCAATCAGAAAGCCCGCCACCCGGCTATCCTCGCACCCCGGACCGGGAGAGTCCCGCCGGCGCCGCCGTGCCGCCTGCCGGTGCAGCCGCCGCAGCGGCCCGCAGCCGGCTGCGTACGGATCCGGCCCGGTCCGCGACGCGGCCCGGTCCCGCGGGATCCCGGCGCCAGGGCCCGGGACCGCCGCCGGCCGGCCGGACGCTCCGGGGCGGGTCAGCGGACCTCGCGGAGCTCGCCCGAGTGAACGTCGAAGACGAAGCCGCGGACCGCGTCGGGCCCGTTGTGCGGGATGGCGGAGTCCGCGGCGATGCGGCGCATCGACTGGCGGACGTCGTCGTCGAGGTCGGTGAAGGCTTCGCTGGCCCAGTCGGGGCGGACGCCGGTCTCGGCCTCGATCCGGGACTTCAGCTCGGGGTCGGTGAAGGTCTGCATTCCGCAGTTGGTGTGGTGCACCAGCACGATCTCCCGCGAACCCAGCATGCGCTGGCTGATCGCCAGGCTGCGCCGGGTGTCGGGGGTGACGACGCCGCCGGCGTTGCGCAGCAGGTGCGCGTCGCCCTTCTTCAGCCCGAACAGCTCGAACAGGTCGATCCGGGCGTCCATGCAGGTGACAACGGTCAGCTGGCGCACCGGGGGCGCGCCGAGGTGGGCGGCGGCCGCCTCCGCGCTGCTGTTTCGCGCATACTCCACGATCTCGTCCGTCGTACTCATGCCGCACCTCCGCCTCGTCGATGTGGCGGCGCCCGCTGGCGCCCCCTTGCGCGCACGACCGGATCCGCCTGGCCGGTACACGGCAGGCGGAACAGGGAGCAGGCCAGCGGGGGGTGCCGGGCCGGCCCAGCAGACCGCCCGGTCGGCGCACACCGAGGGTAACGGGTCCGTGCCCGGCCACGCCCCTCCGGCCCGCGGAATCGGCGGTTACCGCTCCGCGGCTGCCCGAGGCAGAGGGCGCCGCGTTCCGGGCCGGTCGGCAGTGCCCGCGCCCACCGCGCAGCGGGCGCCGCCCGGACAGCGCACGGCCAGCGGGCGGGTGTGCGCGGTATGCTGCGCACAGGGCGATGGATCCCGCCCGGGCGCTGCCGCCCGAACCGCCGCAGTGGCTGATGGCTCCTGCCTCGCCGGCGACGGCGGGCAGGGTGCTGCCCGCGGAGGTGGTCATGAGCAGAGGATCCGTCCCGCAACCCGGTCCCGACCGGATGGTCGACTTCGCCGGGCACCCCGCCGTGGCGGGGGTCGTCCCGGGCCGGTGCGAGCTGGTCGCGGCGACTGCTGCGCGGTGGGCGCTCGCCGTCGGCGCACCCGCGGTCCACTTCGCCTACTGCGACCCGTCCCGCTATCCGGTGGCCGAGCACGCCGACGGCACCGTGGCGCACGCTCCGGTCGACCCCGACGAGGGCGACGACCACTGGCTCGACCGCTACGGCAGCCTCCACGACGGCCTCGCCGGTGTCCTCGCCGACTCGCCGGCCACGTGGACCCTCACCTACCTCGCCGGACGTCCCGACCGGGCGCTCACCCACCTCGCGCGCGCCGTCGACGCCGCCGTCCTCATCGTCGGCAGCCGCGCCCCTGGGCCCGCCGGGCGCATGCGCGCGTTCTTCGAGGGGTCGGTCGCCGTCCATCTCGCCCGGCACCAGCACCGCCCGGTGCTGACCGTGCCGCTCAGTGTCGTCGACTGGAAGGAGACCCGGTCCGAATGGGACGGCTGACCTCCGCGGCTCCCTCCCGCGCCGTGCCGCCGGCCGCGCTCGCCCTCCTCGCCGCCGGCGGCGGGGCCGCGGGGACCGCGCTGCGGGCCCTGCTCGACACCGCGTCCCCCTCCCCCGCCGGCTGGCCGTGGACCACGCTCGCGGTCAACGCCGCGGGCTCGCTCGTATTGGGTGCGCTGCTGGAGGCGCTCGCCCGGTCGGGCCCGGACGACGGGGCGCGGCGCGCCGTCCGGGTGTGCTGCGGCACCGGCCTGATCGGCGGCTTCACCACCTACAGCGCCTTCGCACTGCAGGTGCAGGTGCTGCTCGGCGAGGGCGGCGCCGCGCCGGCCGCCGGCTACGCGCTGGTGAGCACGCTGGCGGGGGTGGCGGCGGCCTGCGCCGGCATCGCGCTGTCAGCGGGCGCCGTCCGCGCCCTGCGGACCAGGAGGGCGCGGTGACCCTGCTGCTCATCGCCCTCGGCGGAGGGCTGGGGGCGGCGGCCCGCTTCCTGCTGGACACCGCGGTAGCCCGCCGCGCGCGCACCCGGGTCCCGCTGGGCACCCTGGTGGTGAACACCTCCGCGTGCCTGCTGCTGGGCCTGCTCACCGGCTGGCTCTCCGGGCATCCGGGGCATGGCCTGGCGGAGCGCGTTCTGGCCACCGGGTTCCTCGGCGGCTTCTCGACGTTCAGCACCGCCAGCGTGGAGACCGCGCGCCTGCTGCTCGGCGGCGGCCCCCTCAGCGCGGCGGTGCACGCCCTGTCGATGCTCGCCGCCTGCCTGGCCGCCGTCACCGCCGGCCTCGTCCTGGGCACCCGCCTGTGACCGGCGCTCCCGCGCTCGGCCGCGGATCCGACCGCGAAGCGCCGGTGTGCTGCGGCGCAGGCAGCGCTCCGGCGGCGCCCGGGGCCGCGCGCGGCGGCCCCGGGGACCCGACGCAGCCGGCACCGGCGCCGCCTGCGCTGCAGCCGCCGCGGCTCAGACGATGCCGGTGACCGTCACGGTGACCCGCGCAGTCGAACCGGGCTTCTGCACGGCGACGCAGGCGTCCGCGGCGGCTGCAGCGGCCCGGGCGACGTCCAGGGTCCGCGCGTCGGCGCGCGCCACGATGCGGACGTCGACCGTCCAGGGGGCGGCCGGCCCGGTGCGGGCGACGCGCAGGCCGGACCGGTGGACGGGCCCGCCGCTGTCGGGCAGCGCCGCGCGGAAGCGGTCCGCGAGCCCGGGCGTGAGGAATGCGACGCCCGGCACCGCGAGGACCGCGGAGCTCAGCGCCTCGGCCAGTTCGGCGTAGCGGCTCACAGTCCAGCACCTCCTTCGTCCCCGGCTCCGCCGGGCCGTTCGACCAGATCGGTGATGCGGATGTCGACCGCCGCGACGTCGAGGCCGAGCCGCCGGTCGGCGGCTTCCACCACCGCGCCGCGGACGCGCTCGGCCAGCGCGGTGAGGTCCGGCGCGTCCAGCGGCGCGTGGATAGCGAGCCGCACCGTGACGCGCTCGGCAGCGCCGGCCGCGCGGTCGGCCGCACCGGCCGCCCCGCCCTCGTCCGGCGCGATCCGGCAGGAGCCGGCGCGCACGCCGGACACCCGCTCGGCGGCGGAGCGCAGCGTGCGGGCAGCGACCGACTCGGTGATCCAGAGGTCTTCGCCGGCGGCGCCGAGCGGCAGCGGCCGGCCCGGCCGGAGCTCCAGCCGGACCACGTCCATGACGCGCTGGGTGAGGGCGGCCGCGTCGACCTCCGGTCCGCCGGCGGCGGACGCGTCGCCGTGCAGTCCGCGCACGGCCGACTCGAGGTCCTCCAGGTCGGCGGTGGCCTGCAGGCAGTGCGGGCAGGTCCGGGCGTGCTCGTCGGCGCTTCCGTCCTCCCAGTCGCCCCAGACCTGGGAGAGCAGCCGCCCGCAGGGCAGCCGCTCGTCGCCGCGGTCGGGCTCCGGAGTGTCGGGCAGGTGGGTGCGGTCGTTCATCGCCAGGCCCCCAGTGCAGTGGTCAGATGGCGTCGGGCGCGGAACACGCGAGCACGGACTGCCTGCTGGGTGATGCCCACCGTATCCGCGATGAAGTCGTAGGGCTGTCCGTCCAGTTCGCGCAGCACCCAGCAGGCCCGCTGCTCCGCGGAGAGCCCTGCCATGGCGTCCTGCAGATCCCGGACCGCGGCGCGGCCCTCGACGATCCGCTCGGGCGCCACCGCATGCTCGGGGGCCGGCGGCTCAGGCACGCCGCCCCAGTCGGTGCTCGGCTGGCGCGCGCGGAGCAGGTTGAGGCACCGGTTGGTGACGATGCGGTACATCCAGGTACCGAACGCCGCCCCTCCGCGGAACTCCGGCAGCCGGCGCCAGGCGCTGATGAAGGCGTCCTGGACGGCGTCCTCGGCTTCGGTGCGGTCGCCCAGCAGCCGCGTTCCCAGCCGGACCAGCGGCGGAGCGTGGCGGCGCACCAGTACCGCGAACGCCTCTTCGTCGCCCTCGGCGGCGCGCACGGCCAGCAGCGCGTCGTCGGCGCCGCCGTGCGGCTCGGGCGGATTCGTGGGTGTGCGTTCCCCCGGCACGGGGTTGCTCCTCTCCGTCGTCCTGCACGTTGGACAACCCGGCGGCGCGGTTGTGACGCAATCGGCCGCGACCGTTCACCACCGTGGCAGCTGCGCGGAAAGAAGTCCGGAAAACCGCGTAACAGCGCCACCGCGGCCGGGTCGAACGGAGAGACAGCAGCAGACAGGCAGCCGGCACCGGCCGGCCGACGAAGGGAGGGCGCGATGAACGCCCAGCAGAACGCCCCGGCATCCGCGGACTCGACCGCGCGCACCAAGCGCACCCCCTCCACCGAGGTGAGCACCGGCGCGACAGGCGCCGACCAGCCGGTGGAATCCCGCGGCGCAACCGCGATCGCCGACATCGTGGTGGTCAAGCTCGCCGGCGTCGCCGCCCGCGAGATCCCCGGCGTGCACGACATGGGCGGCGGCCTGTCCCGGACGCTCGGCGCGGTCAGCGAGCGTGTGCCGGGGAGCCGCCCCAACGTCGGGCGCGGAGTCAAGGTGGAGGTCGGCGCGAAGCAGGCCGCCATCGACGTCGACCTCGTCGTGGAGTACGGCGTCGCGATCGCCGAGCTGGCGCGCGGCGTGCGGGAGAACGTCATCGCCTCGGTCGAGCGCATCACGGGGCTGGAGGTGGTGGAGGTCAACATCACCGTGAACGACGTCCACCTGCCCGAGGACGACGACAGCGCCGAGTCCGAGGGCCGCGTCTCCTAGCGATGGCGCCGGAATCAACGGCGGGCGCCGGACGGCGGTCCGCACGAGGCGGAGGTGGAGATCGATGAGCAGGGCATTCACTGGAATGGTGGCGGGGATGGCGCTGGCCTTCGCCGGCTACTTCGGCGGATTCGGCGCCTTCCTCCTCGTCGCAGCGCTGGGCGGTCTCGGCTACGCCGCGGGGGCCTGGCTGGAGGGCGGCGGGCGGCTGGAGGACCTGCGGACCGTGTTCGAGCGGGGGCGCCGGTGACCGCCGCACCGCCCCCCGCCGAGCGGGGCAGAACCGTCATCGCGGAGCGGGCGGTGCGCCGGATCGCCGCACGCGCCGCCGCGGAGGGGCTCCTGCCGGACGCCGCCGGCGGGGTGCACGCCTCCGCGTCCGTGCACGGACGCCGCGCGCGGATCGCCCTGCGCACCCCGCTCCCCTACCCGGATCCGGTCGCCGAAGCCGCCTACCGCCTGCAGCGCCGCGTGGCCGAGCGCGTCGGTGCGCTCACCGGCCTGGCAGTGGCCCCGCCCCGGATGCGGGTCACCCGCCTCGCCCCCGCGACCGGGGCTGCCGACCCGCCCGAGGCGGCCCAGGCCCCGGAGCGGCCCGGCCGCGCGCGCCGGCCCTGGTCGGCGCGGCGCGTCCCGGCGGCGCTACTGGCGCTGGCGGCCGCGGCGGCCGCTGGCGCCGCCACCGCCGACCTCGTGCGCGTGCACCTGCTCGGCCTTCCGCCCGCCGCCTGGCGGACCTGGGCGCTGGACCGCCTCGCCGGCCTGAGCCTCGGCGACCCGGTGGTCACCGCCCTCGGCGGCGCGTCGGTTCTGGCGGGGGCCGTGCTGGTGGTCCTCGCCGCCACGCCGGGCCTGCGCCGCCTGCGCCCGGCAGCGGCGCCCGCCCCCGGCTGGCGCGCCGCGGTCGAGCGCGCCGCCGGCGCGGCGCTGCTCCGCGGAAGTCGGATCGTAGCCATGTCGTTCTGTGAGCCAAGGAGTTGG
>NZ_BAAGXT010000016.1:0-113892 GCF_054779695.1 Nocardiopsis coralliicola
CGGCCGCGCTCGGCACCGACGCCGCGCCGCCCGCCCGCCCCGGCACGGCGGGGCGCCGCGATCCGTTCACGCTCGGCGTCGCCTCCGGCGATCCGCAGCCGGGCGGAACGGTGCTGTGGACGCGGCTGGCCCCCGACCCGCTCGCCGAGGACGGGCGGGGCGGGATGCCGCGCCGCGACGTCGAGGTGGAGTGGCAGGTGGCCACCGACGAGCACTTCCGCGACGTGGTGAAGTCCGGCACGGCGACGGCCGGCCCCCGCTGGGCGCACTCGGTCCACGTCGAGGTGGAGGGCCTGCGGCCGCGGGCGGACTACTTCTACCGGTTCCGCAGCGGCCAGCACGTCAGCCCGGCGGGGCGGACCCGCACGGCGCCGGATCCGCGGGCGCGCGTGGACCGGTTCGCGTTCGCGTTCACCAGCTGCCAGAGCTACACCAACGGCCACTACACCGCGCAGGCGCACCTGGCCGAGGAGGACCTCGACCTGGTGGCGTTCCTCGGCGACTACATCTACGAAACGGGCGAGCCGGGAGAGATCGGCCGGCCGCACGTGCCGGCGGTGGAGGCGGAGTCGCTGGCCGAGTACCGGATCCGGCACGCCCAGTACAAGACCGACGAGCACCTGCAGGCAGCGCACGCCGCGCACCCCTGGGCAGCGGTGTTCGACGACCACGAACTGGACAACAACTGGGCGGACGGCAACCCCTATGAGGGCGAGGAGCCCGCCGAGGAGTTCCTGCGCCGGCGCACCAACGCGATGCAGGCGTACTACGAGCACATGCCGCTGCGCCGCTACCAGCGGCCGGTGGGGCCCGACCTTGCGCTCTACCGGCGGGTCTCCTTCGGCAACCTGGTCGACCTGCACCTACTGGACACGCGCCAGTACCGCAGCCCGCAGGTCAGCGACGAAGAGCGGGACGACCCGTCGCGCACCATCCTCGGCGCGGAGCAGAAGCGCTGGCTGCTGGACGGGCTGGCGTCCTCGCGGGCGCGCTGGAATGTCCTCGCCCAGCAGGTGTTCTTCTCCCAGCGCGACTTCACCGCGGGCGGCGCCGAGACGTTCAGCGACGACGCCTGGGACAACTACCTGGTGGAGCGGAACGAGGTGCGGGACCGGCTGGCCGCGGCGTCCAACCCGGTCGTGATCACCGGCGACGTGCACGCCAACTACGTCGTCGACGTCAAGGCCGACTTCACCGACCCGGAGTCGGACACGGTCGCCACCGAGCTGGTCGGGACGTCGTTCACCAGCGGCGGCGACGGCATGGAGCAGGCGCCGACGGATCCGGTGCAGCTGGCCGAGAACCCGCACATCGCGTTCATCAACCGGCGGCGGGGCTACGTCCGCAACGTGGTCACGCCGACCGAGTGGACCGCCGACTACCGCGTGCTCGACTATGTCAGCCGCCCGGGCTCGCCCATCCGCGACCGCGCCCGCTTCACTATCCGCGACGGCATCCCGGGCGCCCGCGAGGACACGCCCCCTGCGCCGTAGGACCGGCCGCTCCGCGGGGCGCATCCGCCCGCGGGGAGCGCCGCCGGGGACGGGGGCGGAGGTGTCTCGGCCCGACCCGCGGACCCGCCGGCGCCCGCACTCCCCGGCGCGCTCCCGCCCCCTGCCGGCCGGCGGCGCACCGGCCGGCCCCGATCCCCGTCCGCCCGGGCCGGAGAGCGGCGCGCCGCCGAGCGGTTCCGCCGGTACTGGGGGGCGCCGCGATCCGCGCGGCCGTCTCCCGCCAGAGCGCCTGCGGGAAGGGCAGGCCGGATCCGGACTCGGCTCCCCGCAGTCCGCACGGGTCGCGCGGGGCGGGTTCGAGGCCCCGCAAAGCCCTCCTGAGCTGGCCTTTCCGCCGCGGCGACCCGCTGCACGGAGCGTCCTGGGCGCTGGTACGTTCCGCTCAAGAGCGGGGCTGACAAGCGGGGGTGCGACATGCAGGTGATCATCATCGGCGGCGGGGTGGGCGGCCTGGCGGCGGCGCGCGGACTGCTGGCACGCGGCCACACCGTCGAGGTCTATGAGCGGAGCGCGGCCCTGCGCACCGGCGGGGCGGCGCTGGGCCTCTACGCAAACGGGCTCGCCGCACTCTCCGCCGTCGGCGTCTCGATCGCCGACCTGGGCCGGCGGATCGACATCCTGGAGATGGCCGACGGCGCAGGACGGTCGGCGATGCCGATCGACATGGCCGCGGTGACCGAGGTGCTCGGCCACGAGAACCGGACGGTGCCGCGCAGCGCCCTGCTGCGGCGGCTGGCCGAGGGCCTGCCGAGCGGAGTACTGCGTTTCGGCGCCGGCGCGGTGTCGGTTCAGGGCAGCTCCGGCAACGGCGCAGCACCGGTACGGGTGGAATTCGCCGACGGTTCGGCCGCCGAGGGCGACGCGGTGATCGGTGCCGACGGCATCGGTTCCGTCGTGCGGGACGCGCTGCCCGGGCTGCCGCCGGCCAAGCCGAGCGGCTGGGCGTCCTGGCAGGCGCTCACGCCGGTACCCGGAGCGTTCACCGAGGGCACGGTATGCCGGTTCGTGCAGGGGCGCGACGGCAACTGCGGCATCATGCCCGCCGGAGACGGCCTGCTGCAGTGGTGGTTCGACGCACCGTGGGATCCGGAGGGGCCGCTGCCCGCATCGCCGGCCGGGATGCTGCGCGCCCGCTACGCCCACTGGCAGGACCCGCAGGTCGCCGAACTTCTCGCGAACGCGCGCGACGAGGACCTGCACCCCTACCCGCACTACCGGCACGCTGTACCGCGGACGTGGGGCGAGGGCCCGGTCACGCTGCTGGGCGACGCGGCGCACGCCTTTCCACCGATGATGGCCCAAGGCGCCAACCAGGCGCTGGAGGACGCGGCAGCGCTGACCTGGTCGCTCGGGGGCCCCGACGGCCCCCGGGGCGGGACTGCGGCCGCCCTGCGCCGCTACGAGCGGGCCCGGCGCCCCCGGGCCGCGCGCGCCTCCCTCATCTCGGCGCGCCCCGTCAACGGGCCCGTGGTGCTCCCGCCGTCGCTGGCCGGCAGCATCACGCCCTGGGCCGGCCGCGCATTCGCGGCGTCCCTCGCCTCCGTCAGCACCGTCCTGGCGGTCGAGAAGCGCACCCGCGCCGCGGCGCGCTGACCCCCGGGGGGGGCGACCGCGGTGCCGCCGTGGCTTTCCTTGCCCGGGGCAACGAGAAGGCCCACCGGACGGCATCGCCGAGAACGGCCCCTGCGACACCGCGTCCACCAGCCTGCCCATGGTGGTACGGCTGGTGTCCGGAACGGGCGCCCGGACAGCGGGTGGCGGCCAGCGCGCGCCAGCTTCCGATTTGACGGAAGGATGCGGCGGCGCCTTGTTGTGTATGCCGGGATAGGAGCGCCCGAAGGCCCGGAGCGAGGCCCGACTCTCCACGCCCTCTTCCCAGCGCACGAGGGCCCTGTCTGCGGCACCGCCGATGACGGCCTGGCGGCGGCCCCGTCGGGTGTCGAGCCCAGCTAGCCGCCCCCTGGCGTGCGGACACTGGCCCGTCTCGCACGGTGGCGCGGGCGGCGAGCATTCGGGAGCGATGCCGCGTAGAAGTGCGGCTGCGGCACCGCGCCCTCACATCGGGCAAGGCACCGTGGCACCTCGTCCTCGCTGCCGGTTCTCTGCGGCGCGCACGGCGTGCCTCGGTCTGCGGCCGTCGCCTGAGGCGGAGTGTTCCGGCCGGCTGAGTCCTGGCGGCCTTTGCGTGTCCGTCCGGGGGGCGCTTGGCGGGGCGCGGTCCGGAAACGGCCGGGCTTCGAGAACACGTTCCACTCCCCCGTGCTAGGTTCCGGCCATGCGCGTGGACGAGTACCTGGAGTACGACGCCGTCGGCCTGGCCGAGCTGATCCGCAGCGGGGAGGTCGCGCCCGGTGCCGTGCTGGAGGCGGCGATCGCGCGGGCCGAGGAGGTCGATCCGGCGCTGAACACGATCGTGCGGCCGATGTACGGCGAGGCGCGCAAACGGGCGGCCGCTGCGCCGAGCGGGCCGTTGGCGGGCGTCCCGTTCCTGCTCAAAGACCTGTCCCAGGATTACGCCGGACTGCCGACGTCAGCCGGCTGCCGGGCGCTGCGGGACGTGCCGGCCCCGCGGCACGCCGAGGTGGTGCGCCGCTGGCTGGAGGCCGGCCTGGTGCCGTTCGGCAAGACCAACGTGCCCGAGTTCGGCGCCAAGGCGGTCACGGAGTCGCGCGAGTTCGGTCCGGCCCGCAACCCGTGGAACCGCGGCCATACGCCGGGCGGCTCCTCGGGCGGTTCGGCGGCCGCCGTGGCTGCCGGGATCGCGCCGGCCGCGGGCGGCAACGACGGCGGCGGGTCGATCCGGATCCCCGCGGCGTGCTGCGGGCTGTTCGGCCTCAAGCCGGGCCGCGGGCGGGTGCCGTTCGGGCCGACCTCGGGCGAGCCGATGCACGGCGCTTCGGTCAACGGAGCGCTGACGCGGACCGTGCGCGACAGCGCAGCGCTGCTCGACGCGGTCGCCGGACCCGAACCCACCTCGCCGTACCCGATCGCGCCGCCGGAGCGGCCCTACACCGAGGAAGTGGGGCGCCCGCCCGGACGGCTGCGGATCGGCTTCACCGACCGCTCGCCGCTGGGCACTCCGGTGCACCCGGAGGCGGTTGCGGCGGTGCGGTCGGCGGCGGCGCTGCTGGCCGAGCTCGGCCACGACGTCGCCGAAGACGAGCCGGCGATCGACGGCCGCGCGCTCACCGCCGACTTCGCGGCGCTGTGGTACGGCTCGATGGCCGGCCTGGTGGCCGGGGTCAAGGCCGACACCGGCTGCGGGGACGACGCCTTCGAGCCGGACACCCTGATGCTCGCGGCGATGGGCCGTGCGCAGTCGTCGGCCGACTACGTCCGCGGCAGTCAGCGGTGGAACGACCACATCCTGGCACTGGCGGACTTCCACTCCCGCTACGACCTGCTGCTGACGCCGTCCATCGCCGGACCGCCGGTGGCCGTCGGCAGGCTCGACCCGCCGCCGTGGCTGCGCAGCGCCGAGTCGGTCCTGGTCAAGCTGCACGCAGAACGGCTGGTCGCCGCGACCGGACTGGTGACGCGCGAGCTGATGACGAATCTGACGGCGACCCCGTTCACGCTGACGGCCAACCTCACCGGCACTCCGGCGATGTCGGTCCCGCTGCACTGGACCGCGGCCGGCCTGCCGCTCGGCGTCCAGTTCATCGCGCCGGCGGCCGGGGAGGGACTCCTCCTGCGCCTGGCCGCCCAGCTCGAAGAGGCCCGCCCCTGGGCGCACCGGCGCCCCGCCGACGTTCCGTTCCCCACCCCCGGACCCGCCGCCTGACCTGCCGTGGAAGCGCCCGCGCGCGTCCGGAGAAGGGCGGTCTCCTCCCCCCACGCGGAACGCCCTCGGGCCTGCGGCGCATCCGCTGAGCGGCGCCGCCCCAGGCCGCGGCGCAGACGTGCAGGATCGGGCCGGGCGCAGCCCTGGCCCTGAGCGGCCGCGGGCGGCAGGCCGGAGCGCGCCGGCACCGCGGCCGCGGAGCGCACCGCAGGCTGGCTCGCCGCCCGCCGGCGCCCCCTTCCATCGAGGGCGCGTTGCGCCAGGTGGGAGCGTGGGCAGCGGCGCCCGGCCCGGCTCGGGTGCGCCTCCCTCCGCCACGGAGCCCGCGCCCCTCCCGGAACGCCTCCGGCTCCCCGGGACCGCAGCGGCCAGGCAGCCCCGGCCGCCGGCGCACCCCGGCGGGCGGCGCGAACGGTCCCGGCCGCGCCGGTCAGCCTTGCGGCGGGTGGCGGAATTCGCCGACGGCGAAGGGGATGCCGCCGGGATCGCGGAGGACGCCGTGCTTCATCCAGCCCTCGTCGACGATCGGTTCGACGGTGGAGCCGCCGGCGACCTCGGCGCGCACCGCCACCGCGTCGGCGTCGGCCGCGGCGAAGCTCATCTCCCAGCGGGCCGGCCCCGCGCCCTGCTCGATCCAGGCGACGGCGTCTTCGAAGCGGGGCGGTACGCCGCCCGCCGCCTGGCGCGCCCGGATCTGCGGGTCGACGTGGCGCTCGAGGAAGTCGCCGTAGCCGGCCAGCAGCACCAGGCGCGTCGGCACGCCGCCGGGACCGGCCGGCTGCACCTCCCAGCCGAACACCGCCGCATAGAAGGCGGCGGCCGCATCGGTGTCGGGCGTGGTGAGCGAGCTGAAGCTCCAGGTGCCCGGCGCGTTCACCTCGTGCGCGCCGCCCATGCCCGCGGCCTGCCACAGCCCGAACACGGCGCCCTCCGGGTCGGCGCACAGGGCGGCCCGCGCAACGCCGGGCACGTCGGCGGGAGCGGCGAGGACGGTGCCCCCGTGCTCGCTGACCAGGTCCGCCGCCGCGTCGGCGCGGTCGACCCGGATATAGCTGGTCCAGCGGTCGGTGCCGTCGGACAGTCCGGGCAGGCCGATGCCGGCAACGTCACCGCCGCCGCTGGTCCGCCGGGCGATGCGCCCCGGAGCCCCGGCCGGACCGTCGGCCAGCTCCCAGCCGAACGCCTCGGCGTAGAACGCCCCGATCCCCTCGCCGGTCCGGTCCACCCAGCAGGGCACTCCAGCCGGATAGCGTGCCTGTTCGCGCATGGTCCTCCTCGGTCGCACGCCGGGCCGGCGCCCGGCGTGCGGCCATCATGGCTCCTCACCCGGACAGTGCGGGTCCGCATCGCCGCGCGCCGCCCGATGCCGGCGCCCGGTGCGCGTACGGAAGTCATCGGGCGCCGCTGCCGGCCGCCGCCGCGCGCCCCTCCGCGGCGGCCTGGGCGGCGAGCAGTGTGCCGGCGTGCGCAGCGGTCCACTCCGCCATTGCGCGCATGGGCCCGTCGAGCAGGGTCCGGCCGAGCGGCGTCACCGCGTACTCCACCCGCGGCGGCGACTCCCGGTACCGCCGGCGGCTGAGGAGGCCGTTGCCCTGCAGCCGGTGCAGCGCCTCGGTCAGCGGCTTGTCCTGCACACCGCCGACCGCGGCCTTGACCGCGCTGCGGCGCAGCGGCCCGCCGTCGAGGGCCGCGAGAACCAAGGGGTCCCAGACGTGTGCGAACAGGTCGAGGGCGGCGCGCAGGCGGCAGTCCACCACGCGGTCCTCGCAGTGCGGCGGACGCGGCACACCGCTCCGCCCTTCCGGCGCGGACCCGGCGCCCGACACAGCCATCGCCATAGCCCCATGCTGCCATGCCCGTTGCGCACCGCCCGGTGCGCAACGGGCCGTCTAGCGTCGCCGCGAACACCCCACAGCTAGGGAGTACGCATGAACGACACCACCACGCGGCCGGAGCCGTCCGACGGCGGGGACTCCGCGGCCGGCGGCGCATCCGGGCCGCTGCGGATCGGAATCCTCGGCACCGGCGCGCTCGCCCGAGGGCTGGGCAGCGCATGGATCCGCGCCGGCCACCGGATCGCTGTCGGCGGGCGGAGCCCGGAGCGGGCGCGGGTCCTCGCCACCGGTCTCGGACCGCAGGCCGAGGCGCTTCCCCCGCACGCCGCGGCATCGGGCCGCGACGCCGTCCTTCTCGCCGTGCCCTGGGACGGCGCCGAATCAATGCTCGGCCTGGCACGGGCTCACACGAGTCTGCGCGGCACACCGCTGATCGACCCGACCAACCCGGCCGACTACGGCAGCGGCGCCGTGCAGCTGCCGCCCGGCGAGTCGTCCGCGGAGCGGATCGCGGCCGCAGCGCCCGGGGCACACGTCATGAAGGCCTTCCAGTTCTTCCCGTCCGCGGTGTGGGAGGACGGCCCGCAGGTCAGGCCCGTGGTTGCCGCTGCAGGGGCCGGGGCGGCCCGGGCGATGGCCGAGCGGCTCATCCGCGACGCCGGCGGAACCCCCGCCGTCCTCGGCGGCCCCGCCCGCGCCCGCCAGCTGGAAGAGGCGGCCGGGTTCCTGATGGGCCTCGTCAGTGCGGGCCACGACCCCGCGGCTGCCTTCCCTGCGGTCAGCTGACTCCCCCTGAGAACATCAATACGGACCGCGCGGGCGCGCGTTCTGCCCGCAGTAGGCGGGTTCCCCGCGACCGGCCGGTCAGCTCCCGAGGAGAGCCGTTCCCAGCGGCGACCTCGGGTAGCGGACGGACCGGCCGGCGCGGTGGGCAGTGAGGAGGCCGGCGGCGCGCAGTGCGGTGAGGTCGGCGCGGGCACTGCGCGGATGGCCCTCCGCGACTCCGTCCACCCCGAGGAAGCCGAGCTGCCTCTCTCGCGCAGCGCGTGGACAGCGTTCTGCGCCGCAGCTGCTCGCGAAGCGCTCTGACGCAGCACCCCGGCAAAGGCTGCGAATGCGTCTCGCCCGATCAACCAGGGCGCGGACTTCTCGGGCGCCGTGGCCGAGGCCGTTCCGGCGCACTTTGCGGTCGCGGGAGCCGGGGTAGCCGGCGCCGCCGTCGTGCTGGCACTGGGCCGCCGCCGGTAGTCCAGCATCCGACGACAGCGCGCCGGCGCCGGGACTGAACCCGGCGCCGGCGCGTGGCGGTTCAACCGCTGTCGCCCGCTTAACGCGTGGCGACGAGCTCCTCGTCGGAGTCCGGCGTCTGCTCCGAGGCGGCCGGGGCCTCGGCGGCGGGGTCGGATTCGACGGAGCGGGCCGGGGTGACGATGCCCTGCTCGATCGCCATCTCGCGGATGACGCGGGGGGCGGTCCACAGGGTCGGCAGGAGGATCAGGCCGACCGGGACGGCGGCGACCACGATGAACGACTGCAGTGCGTCGACGCCGCCGTCGCCGACACCGAGCAGCGCCGCGCCGGCCAGGCCCATGCCGACGCACCAGAACAGCCGGACCCAGCCGGACGGCTCGCCGCCGTGCATGCTGGACGCGGAGATGGTGTAGGACATCGCGTCCATGGTGGAGGCGAAGAACACCAGCGACACGATCACCATGATCACGCCGAGCAGTGCGGTGAACGGCAGCGCCTGGATGATGGACATCGCCGCAGCCGGCAGGCCGTGCTCGGCGTAGGGGTCGGAGATGACCCCGGGCTGCTGGGTCTCCAGGTAGAGGCCGGTGCCGCCGAGCGCGCTGAACCAGAGGTTGGTGACCGCGGTCGGCAGCAGGGTGGCGCCGACGAAGATCTGGCGCACGGTCCGCCCGCGCGAAATGCGCGCGATGAAGATCGCCATCATCGGCGCGTATCCCAGGAACCAGCCGAAGAAGAACACCGTCCAGTAGCCGAGCCACTCGGCGTCGCCGCGGAAGAGCGTCATGGTGGCGAACTCGCGTGCGTACACCGCGGTCGCCTGCAGGTGGGCGTCGACGACGAAGGCGCCCGATCCGAGCGCCACGATCGCGGCGACCAGCACGACCGCGACCCACACGTTGATCCGGCTGAGCAGCTGGATTCCCCGCGAGATACCGCTGAGCAGGGAGATGGCGGCGACGACGGTGAGGCTGAGGATGATGACCGCCTGCACCCCGTAGCTGTCGGGCGTACCGAAGAGCGTGCTCGACATGTACGACACCTGCAGCCCGAGGAAGCCGAGCGGCCCCACGGTTCCGGCGACGGTGGCGGCGATGCACGCGATGTCGGTGACCGTGCCCAGCCAGTGCGTGCGGATGCGCTCGCCCATGACCGGATAGAGCAGGGTCCGCGGCCGCAGCGGCATGCCCTGCTGCACACCGCGCATCATGACGAGGGTGGCCAGCGAGCCGCCGATCGCCCACGCGGCGAGGCCCCAGTGTGTGAAGCTCTGCGCCAGCGCCGTCGCGACGCCGGCCATCGGGCCGTCGATCGAGTCGGCGTACTGCGGCGGCGCATCCGCGTAATGGGCGATCGGCTCAGCCGCGGCCCAGAACACGCCGCCGGCCGCGAGCAGGGTGGTCAGCACCATGGCGACCCAGCGGAAGACGCTGAACTCCGGCGTGTCCCTGCCGCCCATCCGGACCCTCCCGTAGCGGGAGAACGCCAGGACGGCGGCGACCACGACGGTCGCCAGCAGGAGGACTTGCCAGTAGGCGCCGAACCAGTCGGCGGAGAAGGCGAAGGCGGCGGATACGGCCGCACCGGTCGCACCCGGTGCGATGAGGGCTGCGGCGACGAAGGCGGCCAGCAGGCCGCCGCTGATGGTGATGACCCAGACGTCCGCCCGGCGGCCCGTGGGCAGGGGCGAAGACTGCTCGTCAGTGGGGATCGGAGGACACTCCTCGAAGTCCGTCCACGGCCGGAAATGGCACATCGGCTCGGTGGACGCCGCGGCAGATCGCGGGGATGATCAGAACAAGTCGCCCAGAATAGTCCTCCTTGCCCGGTGTACGCGTGTGGCGCGATTCACCCGCTGGCAATGTTCGCGCCCACGCGGGCTCCCTGGCGCGCCGTGCCGTATCCCACTCCGCTGCGGACGTTTGGGGCGAAACCGGTGCTCAGGCGTGGTATTCGGCGGCCCGGGGAGCGCCTCCGCACTGCCGCACCGGGCTCGTTCAGCGCGGCGGCGTCCGCGGACGCGCTTCTGCGAGGCGAGGCGGCCGGCTGCCGCGCGCCGCCGGTACTGCCGGCCGCGCGGATCCCGCCGGCGGAGAACCCGCGTCCGCACCTGCCACCGCCGGAGCCGGTCGCGCGGGGTGCCCCCGCCGGGCCCGCTGCCGGCGGGGGCAGCGCCGGCGGGGCCGGGGACCGGCAGCCGCATGCCGCTGGGCGGCGGCACCGTGCTGCCGCGCCGGCTCTCCGTCGGCCCGGGCGGCGCTCAGGCGAGCACCGCGGAGACGGACAGCGCCGCGAGCCCGGCCGCGGAGAGGACGGTGCGCACGGTGTTCCAGCGGACCCACCGGGCTTCGAAGGCCGCGCGGACGCGTGCCGGGTCGGCCGGGCGGGGACCCGCGGAGTCGAGTGCGTTGTTCAACGGGATGTTGGCACCTGCGGTGATGAGCACGACGGCCGCCGCGGCCGCGAACCCCGCCCACGCGGCGACCGCCCCGCCGCCGTCCGACAGGGCCGCGTGGACCAGGGCCAGGACCGGCGTACCGAGGAAGACCGCCAGGAACACCGGGTTGACGATGGCGGTGTTCATCCGGTGCATCGCCTCGGTGAACACGGCGTCGCCCGCCGCGGACAGTCCGGGCATGACGGCGATGCTGAAGGTGAAGAAGGCTCCGGCGAACAGTCCTGCAGCGGTGACCGCAGCGGCGGCGGCGATGGCCTCGATGGCGTCCATGGTGCTCTCTCACGTCTGCAGCCGCCGGCGGCGGCTCCCGGATTCCAGTCAACCGCGCCGCACCCCGTGCGCTCCATCTCCGAAACCCCGGCGGCCATACGCGCGCGTCTATGCTCCGTGCATGGACGATCTGGCGGGACTGCTCGACGGCCCGCGCGCCCGCGGCGCGTTCCTGCTGCGGACCCTGTTCGACCCGCCGTGGGGCATCCGGGTGGCGGACCGTGCTCCGCTCACCCTGATGGTGCTGGTGCGCGGCACCGCCTGGGTGTCCGGCACCGGCCGACCGGTGCAGATGCGGCCGGGCGACGCCGTGCTGGCGCGCGGACCGGCCCCCTATTCGGTCTCCGACTCCCCCGCGGTGCCGCCGCGCGTCCGCATCGGCCCCGGCCAGGAGTGCACGGCGCTGTCCGGCGCGCCGGTCGCCGACCGGATGGACCTCGGCGTGCGCACCTGGGGCGACGGGCCGGGCGCGGCCGACGAGATGGTCGTCGGCACCTACCTCGCCGACGGAGAGGTGAGCCGCCGCCTGCTGGACCTGCTGCCGCCACTGGCGCACGTCCCGGCCGGCGACTGGGACAGCGGGCTGCTGGACCTGCTGAGCCGCGAGGTCACCCGGCGCGAACCGGGCCAGGACGTGGTGCTGGACCGCATCCTCGACCTGATGCTCGTGTCCGCACTGCGCGGCCTGCTCTCCGCCGGAGCCGCGGCGGGCCCGTCCTGGTACCGGGCGCGCACCGACCCGCTCGTGGGGCAGGCGCTGCGCCTGCTGCACACCCGTCCGGAGCGGCCGTGGACGGTGGCGCTGCTGGCGTCGGAATGCGGCGCCTCCCGGGCGGCGCTCGCGGCGCGCTTCTCCGCGCTGGTGGGCCGGCCGCCGATCGCCTACCTCACCGACCTGCGGCTGGCGCTCGCCGCCGACCTGCTGCGCAGCACCGACGCCACGCTGGCCGCCATCGCCCGCCGGGTCGGCTACGCGTCTCCCTTCGCCTTCAGCGCGGCCTTCACCCGGGTGCACGGCGTCAGCCCGAGCGCCCACCGCGCGGGCCGCCCGGGCGCGTGAACGGCGCAGTGCGGCACCCGGCCGAACACCCGTCCGGCACCGGGCCTCGCCGCAGGGGCAGACCGTCTCCGCCGGCCCCACCGGCACAGCCGCTTCTGCGGCCACGCCGGGTACTGCGGACCCCGCCGGTGCGGCTCCTCAGGAGCCCCGGCGGCGGGTTCGCCCCGTGTCCCGGCCCCCTGGCCGACAGGGCAGGGCAACGTCTGCCCTGCCCGTCGCGCCGCCCCGGCCGCGTACCGCGCGGCCGCTGAAGCCGCCGTCCATCGCCGCCGGCCGACGCCCGCACGGGCACAGCACCGGTTCCGGGGCGGCGCCCTGGGCCGGCGCGAACCGCCCAGCGCTGCGCCGCGGGCCAGCACTCCGGCCGCCCGGGACAGCCCCCGAGGTCCGCCTCCGGCATCACCGGCGCGGCATGCTCGCAGCGCCCGCCGGCAGCGGCCCGGCCGAGTTCCCGGCTGCGCTCCCCGCCGGGGGGGGGGAGCCGCAGCCCCCCTGGACCCGGCGCCGGCAGGGGCTCCCCTCTCCGCCGCCGTACTGGACCGGGCCGCCGGTCCGCGGTTCCCGGATCGGCCGGCTTCGGTCCCCGTCCCCTGCTCCGCCGGGGCTTTCCGGCCGCTCGGCCGGCTTCACCGCCACGGCAGCCACCCGCCCGGCTGGGCCGGCGGCCGGTACCCGCCGGGCAGCGGGCCGGCGGCTTCCTCCCCGCCGCCGGGTCCGCCCCGATCGGGCCTTCCCCCGCGCAGCACTGCGGCCCCGGGCCGGGACGGTCGGCACGGGGCCGCAGCGTGCGCCCGGACGGGGCGCACGCGGGTGCGGTCAGAGGTCGCGCAGGACGGGCCCGGCCTCCTTCTCCAGGTCGGGCGCGAGCATCTCCGAGTAGGTGGCGGTGAGGTGGTGGGAGTCCCGGTAGACGAGGACATTGCCCACCACGGCCGGGCAGGTGTCGTCGGTGCAGATGCGGCCGTTGAGGTCGACCACCTCGGCGCCGTTGCCGGGCAGGTCGGCGGCGAGCTGCTGCGGGTCCTCGCCGTCCAGGGCATCGGCGCGCTCCTTGGCGCACTCCTGCGGATCCGCGGCGTTCATCTCGACGCATTCCGGCACCCGCGCCACCGACTGCGGCGTGTCGGCGATGGCGACGACGCGCGCGCCCGCCTCCTCGACGGCGGCCCACTGCTGGTCCATGCCGTCGGCGATGGCCTGCTTGCCCTCGTCGCCGTCGCCGAGCTCGGCGCTGGCCGCGGCGCTGCGGTTGCTGGTGAAGACCACGTCGGGCGCGTCGTCGCCGGTGAGCCGCTCGACGACGTCGGCGTTCCAGTCCTCGCACTCCGGATAGGCCGCTTCCTCGCCGGCGTTGCGGGTGACCGGCTCGGCGGTGAACGGGCAGGACGACTTGGTGTAGGTGGCCACCCGCCAGTTCTCCTCGGCGGCGACCTTGCGCACGGCCGGCACCCAGTGTGCGGCGTGCGAGTCGCCGACCACGGCGACGGTGACGTCGGCGTCGTCGGGCCCGTAGAAGCACGGGTCGGCCTCGCGGTCGCCGGGCATGGCCTGGCACTCGTCGTCGTAGACGCTGGGCAGGTCGTCCAGTGCGTCGATCGGCGAGGGGTAGACCGCGGCGCCGTCCGTGCCTTCGGGGGCTCCTGCGCCGGCCAGCGCCTCCGGGCCGACGTGCACCTGCGGGTCGAAGGCCACGTCGCGGTGGCGCTCGATCTTGGCCCAGCCGGCGGCGCTGACGCAGCCCACCAGCAGCGCGGCCGAGACCGCGAAGACCAGCGCCGAGCGGCCGGTCTTGAACAGGCCGTTGGTGCGCACCGGGTCTTCCACGAACACCTTGGTGGCCCAGGCCAGCAGGACCGAGCCGGCGGCGACGATCAGGCCGCCGGCGAGGCCGAGGCCGTCGGTGCCCAGCACGAAGGGCAGGAACACGATCAGCGGCCAGTGCCACAGGTAGATGGCGTAGGAGGTGTCGCCGATGAACCGGGCCGGCGCGACGCTGAGCAGCCGGTAGGTGGACCAGCGGCCCCGCGTCTCCCCGGCGGCGATCACCGCTGCGGCGCCCAGCACCGGCAGCGCGGCGGTGTAGCCGGGGAAGGCGACGGCGTCGTCGTAGGTGATGGCGGCCGCGGCGATGGCGAGCAGTCCGGCCCAGCCCAGCGGCCCGCGGACCTGCTCCGGCAGCGTCCGGTGGGCCAGCACCATGGCCAGCACCCCGCCGACCGCCAGCTCCCACATGCGGGTCTGCGGCAGGAAGTAGGCCGGCGCGGGGTCGGTGATGGTGAGCCACACCGAGCAGAGCAGCGAGGCGGCGATCACGGCCCCGCCCGCCGCCAGCAGCACCCGGGCGCGGCGCCAGCGGGCCGGCAGCGCGGTCCAGCCGACGAACAGCAGCGGCCACAGCAGGTAGAACTGCTCCTCCACGGCGAGCGACCAGAAGTGCTGCACCGGGCTCTCCGCGGCACCCGCGGCGAGGTAGTCGACCGAATCGGCGGCCAGCAGGAGGTTCTGCACGTAGGCCGCTGAGGCCACCAGCTGCTTGGCGGTGTCGAGGAGCTGGGCCGAGGGCAGCAGCACCATGGAGAGGGCGCCGGTGGCGGCCAGCACCACGGTGGCTGCGGGCAGGATCCTGCGGACACGGCGGATATAGAAGCCGGAGATGGATACGCGGCCGCTGGTGCGTGCCTCCCGCAGCAGCAGGGTCGTGATCAGGAACCCGGAGATCACGAAGAAGACGTCCACCCCGACGTAGCCGCCGGGGAGCAGGTCCTTGTCGATGTGGTACACGACGACCATGGCCACTGCCAGCGCACGCAGCCCCTGGACCTCGGGGAAGAAGCGGCGGGGCGGTGCTGGCCGGGAGGCCGTCGGTGCCGGCGCGGGACGGGATCGGGTCGCCACAGGTGTCCTTGCCTGAGTCTCGGGGCTCGGGTGCGCCGCATCGGGGACCGGGCGGGGCGCCGCCCGGCGGGGCGGTGGCCCGATGCGCCGTTCCTGAGAATTCTCTCAGGAACGGGGATTCTCTCAGGAAAACACGACCGTGGGTAGCCGAATCGTCGCGGCACAGCACACGTAGGACGAAAGTTCTCCGGGGGTCCGCCCAGAAGTCGCGCACGGGCAACACGCCGACAGGGGCCGGGACTGCCCGCCGGCCCCCGGACCCGGCGGCCCACCTGGGACTTTCCGCGCCGCGGGCCGCGCGGAACCGGGAACGCCCGCCACCGAAGCCATCGCACCAGTGAGATTCAGATCACTTTTTCGGCGCCGGCGCGGGGAAACGCCGGTCCCAGCCGCCACCGGCCCCCGCCCCGGCCTCTCGCCCCGCCGCCCTTCCGGAACGGGGGCCCGGGGTGTACCGGGAGCAGGGCTGCCGCGCAGGCCCGCGCTCCGCACGGCTCGGCGCGGCCCCGGAAGGCGGCGCCGCGCCCGGGCGGACGCCGCTGCAGTCGGCGGCGGCATCCTCGGCACTTCGGCGCTCTTCCCTCTGTCGCGCCGAGCCGCAGCGTCCCGCTGCTGGGGGCCCGCGCAGCGTCGACCGGGCTCCTCCGGTATGCCGGCCGCCGGAGTGCGCGCCCAGTCCTCCGACCGGCTCGACAGCGCCCCGGGCGCCCGCGGCCGGCGCGCCCACGCCGCGTTCGCCGAGCAGGCCGGCGCCGGCGCGGGCTTCGACCCGCTCGGCTCCCTCTTCCCGCTGTCCCGCCCGGACGACGCCGCCTTCGAGCGCGCGGTGGCACTTCAGAACACGGTGGGCGTGCGATCGCGCAGGCCGGCCCGGCCGTGTGCGCGGCCGGAGCGCGACCGCCCGCGATCGGCCGGATGGCCGGCGTGGAGCTGCCGGTCTCCCCCGTGCACCGCCCGATCGCCTTCACCCGGCCGCTGGACCCGCGCCCGCCGCGGCTACCGTCCACCCCCGGCTCCGCCTGCAGCGCCCACGGGCACAACAGCGACGGCCTGCTGTCCGGCATGCCCGTCGGCCGCGGACCGGCGGGGCTGTACGAGACCACTCCGGACTGCGCCGCGCTCAGCGGCGCCGACGGCGCACCCCCGCCGGCTTCTGCTAGGCGACCGGCTCCTCCGGACACGGCTTCCTGCAGGCGACGGCCGCGGGCGGGAGATCATCCGCGACCCGGCGCCGCTGAGCGCCGAGCGGTTCACCGCCGGCGCGGGGCGCCCCGAGGCCGCGTCGTCTGAGGCGGCGGCCCCGGCGCGGGGCGCCGCTCCCGGGGCCTCCTCCTCGCGGCTCAGTGCGCCCAGGACTCGCGCCGCCAGGCGGCGTCCCAGAACCACAGCTCATAGGTGGTAGCCGTGGTGAAGGCCTCGTGCATGCGGTCCACGGTGGCCGGGTCCGAGCGCTCGGCGATGCCGTCGACGATCCCGCGCAGCTCCCGCGTGGAGGCGGCGAACTCCTCGTCGGCGTAGGTGGCGATCCAGGTGCCGAAGGGGTGGCCGCCGAGGTCGCCGGCCTTCTGCAGCAGCCGGGCGCCGACGTCGGTGTAGACCCAGAAGCAGGGCAGGACCCCGGCGGCGAGTTCGCCGTAGCCCTGGGTGTGGGCCAGGCCGAGCAGGTAGGAGACGTAGGCGGTGCAGGTCGGCGACTGCCGCTCGCCGGCGGCGGGCCCCGCGCCGCCGCCGTCGCCGACGACGCCGGCGTGCAGTGTGCTCTCGACAGCGATGGCGTTGTGGGCGGCCTTGGCGAAGAACGCCAGCTCCTCGGCGCGGTCGGCGCGGGCCGCGGCCGAGGCCAGCGCACGCGCATAGCCGCGCAGGTAGAGGGCGTCCTGGGCCATGTAGTAGGTGAACCGGTCGGGGCTCAGCGTGCCGTCGGCGAGCCCGGTGACGAACGGCAGGGCGTCGATCGCGCCCCGGACGTCGGCGGTGGCCTCCCAGGCCCGTGCGCAGAAACCACTCATGGTGGCGTCCCTTCGCTAGTGCGAACTAGTGCAGGTTCCACGGGTGTCGTCTCAGCCCCAGCCCTGCCGGGGCACCCCGCGCCATGCGGCGACCCTACAAGCGCCCCTTTCGCGGCGGGTAGGGCGCCCCCGGCCCCGCGGTGCCCGGCCCCGTACACGCGAACGCCGCGCTCCGTGCCCTGGGGGCGTCCGGAGCGCGGCGGGCCGCGCGTCACTTACCGCTGTAGGCGCGCTGGTTGGCGGCGGCGTACGCCTGGTCGGTCCAGGATTCCAGCGCCACCTCCTCCTGGCGGTCGCGCACGCACTTGGCCAGCGTGAAGGTCGAGGTGATGACGAACAGGACGCCCATCGCGATGAACGCGCGCATCCAGTGGTCGATGGGCAGGAAGGCGATTCCGGCGAGGAGGCCGGCGCTGGAGACGCCGAAGGCGATCATCGCCTGGAGGTAGAAGGCGGCCGTGACCTTGGTGGTGAAGGGAGAAGAACTCATAACGCCATAGTGGGCGGCGGTGCAGCGCCGGGCATGAGTACCGCTACTCAGTGCGGCGGGTATGGCCGCTTTGCGCCGCCGGGGTACCGCCCGGCGGGGTGCCGGGAGCGGGTGCCACGCGGTCCGGCCGGAACGGCTCCAGGTCCAGCCCGGTGTCCTCGCCCAGCGCCAGCCGCGCCGCGACGGCGCCCTGGTGGGGGCCGAAGGTGAGGCCGTTGGCGCCCAGCCCGGTCGCGACCGTGACGCCGTCCAGCGTGCGGGGCGCCCCGAGCAGCTGGACGCCGTCGCGGCTGGCCGGGCGGAAGCCGATGCGGGTCGCGCTGAGCTCCGCGTCGGTGAGGGCGGGCGCGGTCTCGACGGCGTCGGCGAGGACCTGGAGGATGCCGCCGACGGTGGCCCGGTGGTCGAACCCGGCCCACGGCTCGCGGGTGGCGCTGAGTACCACCCGGTCGGGCGGCGCGCCGAGAAGGTAGCGGCCGGTGCCGCTGAACCGGACCACCGGCCACTCGCCGGTGCGCTCCCGCGGCAGCCGGGCGTGCACGATCTGGCCGCGCATCGGATAGACGGGCAGGTCGATCCCGAACGGGCGGAGGAGCGCAGCCGACCAGGCACCGGCGGCCACGATGACGGCGTCGGCGGGCAGCTCGGCGCCGCCTGCGCGCACGCCGGTGGCGCGGTGGCCGGAGGCGGTGATCTCGGCGTCGCCGGCCACCGTGCGCAGCCCGCGCTCTTCAGCGGCCGCGATCAGCGCATCGCGCACCTGGCGGCCGCTGATGCGGGCCATTCCGGGGACCGCCACCCCGGACAGCGACGGATCGAGCACCGGGATGTGTTCGGCGGGCTCGCCCTCCGCCAGCCGGCGGACCGCCCCGATCCCCTCGTAGCCGGGCTCCGCGCTCAGCGCGCGGAGCAGCTCCAGGTCACGGTCGGCTGCCGCCGGGTCGCCGGCCACCGCCATGCCGCCCACCGCGCGGTAGCCGGTGGGTTGGCCGTCGCTGTCGAGGTCGGCCATGAGCCGCGGGTAGTCCGCGGCGGCCTGCAGCGCGAATGCCGTATCCGCGGGAGAGGCTCCGGGCATCGGCCACGGGAAGACCACTCCCGCCCCCGCGTCGGTGGCCCGGCCGCGCCGGGCGGAGTCGACGAGCGTGGTCGGCACGCCTGCGCGGCACAGGTGGTAGGCGGCGCTGGCGCCGACGATGCCGCCGCCGATGACAATCACCTTCATGCAGCCAGCTTGCCAAACCCTGCCCGGCGCCGGGCCGCGGCATCGCCGAGCACAGGACCCGCAGCGGATTGCCCAGCGCTCCGCGGCGGGGCCGCCGGACGGCCCCGCCGCAGGTCAGGATTGAGGTAGGCCGGGAAGCGGCGGGAACGCGAAAGGCGCGGGCTCGGCTCCCTTCTCGACGAGCCACGCCTGCCCGCTCTCCGCCGTTCCGGCGAGCCGCTCGACGGCGGCAGCGATCTCGTCGGCCTCCATGATCGTGGCGCCCAGCCCCATCTCCTCCAGCATCGGCCGGATCCCGGCGATCATCGGGGTGTCGACGAAGCCCGGGCAGACGGCGTTGATGACCGGCGGCGCTTCGATGGTCAGCGCGAGCGAGCGGACGTAGCCCACGGCGGCGTGCTTGGTGGCGGTGTAGATCTCGCCCGAAGGCGTGGCGTAGAGGCCGGCGCCGCTGGCGGTCACGACGATCGAGGAGCCTGCGCGGCCGCGCAGGTGCGGCAGGGCCGCGTGCACGCCGTAGACGATGTGGTGCAGGTTGACGGCGACCGCGGTGCGGTACTCGTCCAGGTCGAAGGGGACGCCGGTGGCGGCGGCGAGGCCTTCGCTGGGCCCGCCGACCCCCGCATTGAGGTGGAGGACGTCGAGGCCGCCGTGGTCGGCAGCGGCCCGCTCGACCGCGGCGGCGACCTGATCGGCGTCGGTGACGTCGGTGCGCTGGAAGACCGCGCCGGTCTCGGCTGCCACGTCCGCGCCGCGCTCGGCGTCGGTATCGGCGATCAGCACCCGCGCCCCTGCCGCGGCCGCGCGGCGGACGGTGGCCGCTCCGATCCCGTTCGCGCCGCCGGTGACCAGGACGCTCTTTCCGGTGAAGGCACTCATCTCTGCTGCTCTCTTTCTGCTGCGGGTCTCGGTCGGTACTTCTCGGTGAATCCCGGGGCGGCCCGAGCAGGAGGAGGCCCCGGAGGGCGTCCGCCGGCGGACGCCCCGGGTCAGAAGACGCGCCGCGCCCCGGGGAGGGAGCGGAGCCCCGCGGCGGCGCCCCAGGACACGGGGAGCGCCAGAGCGGTCAGCACGGCGAATTTGGCCAGGGCTGCAGCATCCCACCCGGCGAGGGCGTAGCCCAGGGCCGAGAGGACCGGGGCGTGCAGGAAGTAGACGGCGAAGGCGTGGTCGGAGACCCACCGCGCCGCCGCGCCCTGAGTGGGCCAGTACTGCTGGAACAGCCGCAGCAGGACCAGCACGACACCGACGGAGAACGTGCTGTCGAAGGCGCCGACGGCTGCGGCGGCGAGCGCGCTCTCCTGGTAGGCCTCGCCCAGCGGAAGGAACGCGACCGCCGCGAACGCGATCAGGCCCAGCCCGGTCCACAGGCCGGCGCGGGGCACGCTGTGGAACCAGCCGCGCCGGTAGCCCACCGCGCCGGCCGCGAAGAACAGCACGTACTGCGGCAGGTAGGCCGGGGTGGGCAGGCCGACGACCGGCCAGTAGGAGCCCACCGGGACCAGCAACCGCCAGGAGATGGTGAGGACGATGAGCACGGCGGTGAAGCCGAGGACCCGGCCCGCGCCGGGGAACCGCCCGCCCTGCTCCGCCGCTGGCGCGGCCGGCGCAGCGGCCCGGCGCGGCCGCAGGCGGCGGATGAGCAGGTAGGCGAGGCTGAAGACCAAGAGGGTCTCCACGAACCACATCGGCCCGGGGTCCCACGTGACCAGGTAGTACAGCCAGTACGGCAGAGCGCTGAGCGGGCCGTCCAGCGCACCGGGGAGCTGCAGCAGCGGGCGGACGAGCAGCAGGAACAGCAGCAGGGGCACGCCCAGGCGCAGCAGGCGGCCGCGGAGGAAGGCCCGCCCGCCCTTGCGGTCGGCCGACCCGGGCACGAAGAACCCGGAGATCAGGAAGAAGAACCCCATGAAGAAGGTCTGGTTGAGCATCACCACGAGGTCGAGGATGCCGCCGGTGGGGTCCTGGGCCGGCTCGGTGTAGTACCAGAGCGGGATGTTGCCGTAGGTGAGCGCCGCGTGGTGCACGACGACCAGGACGGTCAGCAGGATCCGCAGGTTGTCGAAGGCGCCGAGCCGGCGCGGGCCCGCGGGCGCCTCCGCGGTCGGCGCCGCCTCCGCGGCGGCCGCGTCCGGCGTACCGGCGGGCGGGGGCCCTCCGGCGGGGCCGGCCTGCGCTCCGGGCGGGCGGGGGGTTGAAGGGCGCGTCATCGGATTGCCGCCTCCACAGGTTGTCCAAGTGGCTGAAAATCTGGCCGAGTGGCCAAATAATGGCACGCGCGGCGGACCGCGCCATCCGGAATGTCCACCTGCGGACATGGGGGATCCCCCTGGCCCGCCCCCGAGGCAGCGCCCGGAGCCTGCCGGGCGCGGCGCACGCACGCACTCCGCGGAGAGGGCGCCGCCCCGCTTCCTACCGGGCGCGGACGGCGTGGTCCATGAGGTCGGCGAGGTCGCGGGCGTGGGCGTCGAGGTCGTGGCCGGGGTGGGCGATCCAGTATCCGAACATCGTGTCGATCGATGCCTGGAGGCTCACCGCGGCGACCCTGCGGTCGAACGCCCGCATCTCGCCCCTCTCCTGCCCGTCGGCGAAGATCTGCTCGATCCCCTGGTAGATGGGCTCCAGGCCGTCGATGCCGAAGCGCAGGCTCCCGTCGGGGTTGCGGGCCCCGTGGAAGGCGCTGGTGACCGCCCGCAGCTCGGTCTCGTGGTCCCGCATGTAGGCGGCCAGCCCGGTGATGTAGCTCCGCAGGCCGGCCCGCGCGCCGGGCGCCTCCAGCAGCAGCGGCGCGACCGCTTCACCGGCCGCTCCGTAGACCCGCTGGACCATCTGGTCCATCAGCTCGTCCTTGCCGGCGAAGTGGTAGGAGATGACGCCCTTGCTGATCCCGGCCTGGCGGGCGATACGGGCGAGCGAGGCGTTGCCGTAGCCGACGTCGGCGATCGTGGCGATCGCCGCCCCGATGATCTGCTCCCGGCGGGCCTCTTCAATGAACGTGCGCCGCCGCTCACCGCCGCCGTCCCTCTCCTGCTCCGTCTGCATGCGCCGAATCTAATGCAGCGGGGTGCGCACCGGCGTCCGCGGGACCGGATCCGCCACCGCGTGCCGCGCGGCCCCGAGGCCGCGGTGGTGTGCGCCGACCGGCGCGGGCCGCTGCCTCAGCCCTGGTCCGCCGCCTGCCGGAGCACGTCGGAGAAGGAGCGGGGCGGCCGGCCGAGCACCGCCTGGACTCCGCCGGCGAGGTGGGCGTTGCGGCCGTCCAGCACCTCGGTGAAGAGCGCGGTCAGCCCCTCCGCTTCGGCGGCGGGCATCCCTGCGGCGAGCAGGCCGTCCCGGAATTCCCGCGGCGCCGCGGCCCGGTAGTCCACCGTCCGCCCCGTAGTCCGGGAGACGATGCCCACGGCCTCAGCGAAGGTCAGCAGGTGCGGCCCGGTGACCTCGTGGACCGCACCGGCGTGGTCGCCGCGCGGACCGGTCAGTGCCGCGACAGCGACGTCGGCGAGGTCGTCGGCGTCGATGAACGGCTCTGCGGCGCCGCCGGCGGGGAGTTCCAGAACCCCGGACCGGATCGGCTCGGCCAGGAGGCCCTCCGTGAAGTTCTGGGCGAAGAAGCTCGACCGCACCACCGCGCCGACGGGCGGCCCGGCCGCGAAGAAGGCCTCCTCTGCGCGGAGCGCGCCGGCCTCTCCCCGCCCGGACAGCAGGACGAGGCGCTCAACGCCTGCTTCGACGGCCCGGCGGGTGAAGGCCGCGACGGCCGCGTCCGCTCCTGGGAACGCGAGGTCGGGGGCGTAGGCGAGGTAGGCGGCACGGACTCCGTCGAGCACCGGCGGCCACGTGCGGGGGTCTCCCCACTCGAACGGCGGGGTACCGGCGCGGGAGCCGATCCGTACTCCGCGGCCGAGCGCGCTCAGCCGCGCAGCGACGCGGCGGCCGGTCGTCCCGGTTCCGCCGAGGACGAGTGCGGTCGCCTGCTGCGCAGTGCCGGGGTGGCCAGGGGCGATGTCTGCGTTCGATGTCATGGTGCCAACCCAACCGCCCCTGGGCCGCAGCGCCCATGGCCCAGACGCCGGGGAGCATACGCGGGGCTCCAGGCGCGACCCGGATCCACCGGCCGTTGGGCGCCCGCCGCCGTGCGCGCCGCCGCGGCTCCTGGCGGAACGGGCGGTCCGCTACCATCGGCGCATGGTGCGGACACCTCTCACCGAAGGGCAGCGGGACCGCGGCCGCGCGCTGGGGCAGGTCCTGCGGGCGGCGCGTGCGCCGCGCACGGCGGCCGACATCGCCGCCGAGGCCGGCGTCTCCATCGACACGCTCCGCAAGATCGAGCGCGGCGCCATCCCCAACCCGGCGTTCTTCACGGTCGCCGCGATCGCCGGCGCCGTCGGCCTCGACCTGGCCGACCTCGCCGCCCGCGTCGGCGGCGCCGCCTCCGGCGCCTCCCCGGAGAGCGCGTCGCGCGCCTCCTGACTCAGTAGAGCCGCTCGGCGTAGGCGGGCCCGTAGTACTCCTCGAGCTCGCTCAGCGGCACCTCGGGGGATTCCAGCTCTTTGGCGATCCGCGCCCGCGGCGGTGTGCGCATCTCCTCGGGGCCGGGCCACATGCCGGGCTGCCACAGCTGAGACCGCAGGAGCGCTTTGGCGCAGTGGTGGAAGACGGTGTCGATCTCCACCACCACCGCGAGCTTCGGCCGCTTCCCCTTGACCGCGAGGCCGTCGAAGTACGGCGCGTCGGAGACGATCCGCGCCCGCCCGTTTATGCGCAGCGTGTCGCCGCGGCCGGGAATCATGAAGAGCAGGCCGACGTGCGGGTTGCCGAGGATGTTGCGCAGCCCGTCCACCCGCCGGTTTCCGGGCCGGTCGGGCAGCACGATCGTCGTGTCGTCGATGACGTGCACGAGCTGCCCGGCGGGATCGCCCTTCGGCGACACGTCGCAGCTGCCGTCCGCCCCGGAGGTCGCCACCAGGCAGAACGGCGACTCCGCCAGCCACGCCCGGTCCACTTCGGCGAGCACCGCCCGCTCCTTCGCCACAGCCCGGCCCGCCGGCTCCCCCACCAGCTCGCGGAGCTCCGCCTCACCGGCCACCACCCGCTCGACGGGCTCCAACGGCTTCTCCACCGACGACGCATCCACAGCACTTCTCCAGGTCTGTCGTTGCCGCCCGCGGCGGGGGCCAAGGCGTGCACAGTGTAGGTCGGCGGCCGCCGGAGGGTCGAGAGCGTCCCTCGGACTACTCCCCGAGCCCCGCGCGGGCAATGAGGAGATCGACCGACTCCGCCACCGTGGACCCGGCGCCGATGATGTGCTCGCAGCCACCGGGAAGGATGTCGCGGGGCCGAAACCAGCCCCGCATCTCCTCAGCGCCGAACTCGGCCGCCTTGGCGCGGGTGGAGTGCCGGCTCAGTGTCTCCTCCCAGGGGATGTCGAGGTAAGCGAAGCAGGTGGTGCCGCGATGGTCGGCGGCGAGCACGGACAGCATCGGGCCATACAGGTCCGCTCTGAGGATCCCTTCGACCACGGTGTGCCGGCCGGCGTCGAGGGTGTACCGGGCGATGGCGTCGATCAGCCCGGGCGCGGCGCCTCCCCGGCGCTCCTTCTCCCCGAGAATCCCCCTGCGGACCGCATCGTGGCCGACGATGGCCAGGCCCCGCCCGTACCGCGCGCGCAGCCCGGCCGCAAGGGTGCTCTTGCCCGAGCCGGAATTGCCCCGCAGCACGATGAGGCGGGTCTCCGGCGTTCCGGTTGCGGGCATGGCGCCACGGTAGCGGGCGGCGCCGGTTCCCTCCGGGAACGGACGAGGGGGTGCGGGCGGCGTCGTCCGGATCCCCGGCGGGACGGGGCGGGCAACACTCCGGCGAGGGCCGTTCTCTGCCGGGTGGGGTGCGGCTAGCGTGCTGAGCATGGAGCGGAGCGAAGTGCTGGCGGCGCTGGACGGGGAGATCGGGGCCCTGGTCACGGGCCTGGGCGAACTGACCGAGGACGAGGCGGTGCGGCCGACGCGCTGCGCGCCGTGGGATGTGGCGGCGCTGACCGTGCACACCGGCGCGTCGATCGGGCATCTCGGGCCGATGCTGGACGGGGTGGCGCCGGTGCGGGCCGAGGTGTCGGCGCTGGGATACTACACGCCGGAGGTGCGCTTCGCCGAGCACGTCGACCGGGATCGGGTGGACAGCGCGCTGCGGGGCGCGGCGCAGCGCTCGGATCCGGGCGAGCCCGTGCGCATGCTCGAGGCGGCCTGGCTGGAGCTCCTCCCCCGGGCCGCGGAGGCGCCGCCGGGGCGGACCGTGCTCACGCGGCACCGCGACGCCATGCTGCTCGACGACTACCTGCTCACCCGCGTCGTCGAGGTCGTCCTGCACGGCCTGGACCTCGCCGACGCGCTGGACCGCGGTCCGTGGACGACCGGTGCCGCGCTGGCCGCGGTCGGAGCGCTCGTGTTCGGCGGGCCGTTCCCGGCAGGCGCTGAAGCGCCGCTGCCGCTGGAGGCGGTGCGCGCCGCCACCGGGCGCACGCTGCCCGGCGGCCCCGGTCCCGAAGCGCTCGCCGGCGCACGCGTGAACCGCATAGCTCTGAGCTGATCCCGCCGCGGCATGCGCGGATCGGTGTTTCCGCTCCGGGCGGGCCGAGACGGGGTACCGTCCGGACTGCCCCGGTCCGGCGCGCCGTGCCGCCGGGAGCGAACAGCACCGCGTCCGGAGTGAAGGAGACCCATGCACGACGCCGTCGCCGAGATCGTCGAGCACCACCGGTTCATCGAGGCGTGGCTGCAGGGATCCGCCGATCCGGGCGGACTGGAGGGCTTCCTGGAACGGCACACCCCCGACTTCACCCTGTGCGGCCCCGGCGGGGACACGGCCGACCGGGCCGGGCTCGCCGCCGGGTTCGGCGCCGGGCACGGGGCGGCACCGTCGGTGTCGGTGGAGGTGCGCGAGGCCCGGGTGGTCGCCGAGGACGCCGGTCTGGTGGTCGCGGTCTACGAGGAGCACCAGGCGTCTCCCGGCGCATCCACGGCCCGCCGCAGCACCGCGGTCTTCACTCGCGAAGCCAGTGCCCGCAACGGGCTGCGCTGGAAGCACCTGCACGAGAGCTGGATCGCCGCGGGCTGACGGCGACCAGCGCCGGCCCTCGACGTGCCGGTGCCCGGGGCCGCGCACGGCCCCGGGCACCGGGATCGGGACGGATCAGGTCTTGGGCGCCTGGTCGCTGGACTCCTTCTCCGGAACCTCCGTGGCGCGGTCCGCGCCCGGCGCATCCGCCGGGCTGCTGCGGCGCACCGCGCGCAGCGCGAACGGCAGCAGCAGGGCAAGGCCGATGAAGGCCCAGAGCACCACCGTGAGCGGGCTGGAGACCAGCACCGCCACGTCGCCCTGGGACAGCGCCAGGGCCCGGCGCAGCTGCTGCTCCAGCAGCGGGCCGAGGATCAGCCCGACGACGGCCGGCGCGACCGGGATCCCCGCGGTGCGCATGAGCAGCGCGAGGAGGCCGAGCGCGTACAGCACGATCAGGTCGGCCGCGGTGCCGCCGGAGGCGAAGGTGCCCAGGGTCGCGAAGACCATGACCGCCGCGTAGATGGCGTAGGCCGGGATGGTGAGCAGCCGGGCCCAGAGCCGCACCAGCGGCAGGTTGAGCACCAGCAGCATGGCGTTGCCGATGTAGAGGCTGGCGATCAGTGTCCACAGCAGCGGGCCGGACTCGCTGAACAGCTGCGGGCCGGGCTGCAGGCCGTAGGACTGGAACGCGGTGAGGATGACCGCCGCCGTCGCCGAGGTGGGCAGGCCGATCGTCAGCAGCGGCACCAGCACGCCTGCGGCCGCGGCGTTGTTGGCCGCCTCCGGGCCGGCGACCCCCTCGATCGCGCCCTTGCCGAACTGCTCGGGGTGCTTGGACAGCCGCTTCTCGGCGCTGTAGCTGAGGAAGGTCGGCACTTCGGCGCCGCCGGCCGGCAGGCTGCCGATCGGGAAGCCGATCCCGGCGCCGCGCAGCCACGCCGGCCAGGAGCGGCGCCAGTCGGACCGGGAGAGCACCGCGCGGCTGCGGACCGGCTCGATGGTCTCTCCGCCGGCGCCCCGCAGGACCCGGCTGAAGGTCTCACCGAGCGCGAAGAGCGCCACCACGACGATGACCACGTCGATGCCGTCGAGCAGCGAGGGCACGCCGAAGGCGAGCCGGGCCTCGCCGCTCTGCGGGTCGATGCCGACCAGGCCGATGCCGACGCCGATCAGCAGGCTGGCCAGTCCCTTCAGCAGGCTCGCGCCGAGCAGCGCGCTCACGGTGACGAAGGCCAGCGCCATCAGGGCGACGTACTCGGGCGGGCCGAAGCCCACGGCGAAGTCGGCGACGACGGGCGCCAGGAAGGTGAGCCCGATGGTGCCGACCGTGCCGGCGATGAAGCTGCCGATCGCGGCCGTGGCGAGCGCCGCGGCGGCGCGGCCGGCCCGCGCCATCCTGTTGCCCTCCAGCGCGGTCACCATGGAGGCGCTTTCACCGGGGGTGTTGAGGAGGATGGAGGTGGTGGAGCCGCCGTACATGCCGCCGTAGTAGATGCCGGCGAACATGATGAGCGCCGCGGCGGGGTCGAGGCGGAAGGTGAGCGGCAGCAGCAGGGCCACGGTGAGCGCCGGGCCGATGCCGGGCAGCACGCCGACGGCGGTGCCGATGGTGACGCCGATCAGCGCCCAGAGCAGGTTGGCCGGCGAAACGGCGTCGCCGAAGCCCTGCATCAGTGATGCGAGGTCGCCCATGTCAGAACCCCCAGGGCCCGCCGGGCAGGCTGAGCCCGATGGCGGTGTCGAAGAGCAGGTAGAGCAGGCCGGCCAGGGTCCAGCCGTAGGCGGCGGTGCGCACCGGGTGCGGCGCGCCCATCAGCAGCGCCGACGCGGTGAACAGCAGCGCGGCGGACAGCGTGAAGCCGGCGTGCGGCAGGGCCAGGGCGAAGGCGACGAGGGCGCCGACCAGCCCGGCCAGGCGCACCGGGCCGCCCGGCACCGCGGCCGGCGCGGGCCCGGCGGTCCGCAGCCGCAGCAGCGCGGTGCCGATCAGCCCGCCGCCGACCGCGATCATCAGCACGGCGACCAGGACCGGGAAGGACGCCGCGCCGAGCAGCCCGCCGCCGTTTCCGAGCCGGGCTGCGTCGGCGAGGGCGAGCACCGCGAACAGCACCATGAGCACGCCGATTCCGGCGGTGGCCTGCAGGCCGCGCCGGGTTTCGGCGACCTCCTCCTCCGTCGCGGGTGCGGCGGCCGCCGGCGGTGCGGACCCTCCGGCCTCCCCGAGGGGTGCAGCGCCGCCCGCTCTGCCGGCGCTTTCCGAGGCCGCATCGGCGGGAGCGGCTTCCGCTGCATCCGCTGCGCCGGCCCCGGCGGGGTCCGCGGGCGCGCCCTCGGCCGGAGGGGTGCGCCGGCCGCGCGCGTCGCCGGCACTCATGCCAGTCCGATCTGGGCGAGGACCTCGGCGGTGCGCTCCTGCTCCGCGGCGAGGAACTCCTCGTAGTCCTCGCCGGCGAGGAAGGCGTCGCCCCAGCCCCGCCGGGCGAGCGCGTCCTGCCAGCCCGGCGACTGCGCCATGGCCATGATCAGCTCCTCCAGCCGATGCTCTTCAGCGGCGGTAATCCCGGCCGGCGCGTGCACCGACCGCCAGTTGGCGAGTTCGACGTCGACGCCGTCCTCCATCAGGGTGGGCACGTCGGGCAGCGCCTCCAGGCGCTCGGTGCTCGACACCGCGATCGGGCGCACCCGGCCCGCCTCGATCTGCGGCAGGATCTCCGAGACGCCGGAGACGGCCGCGGTGGCGCGGCCGGAGAGCACGGTGGTGAGCGCCTCGCCGCCGCCGGAGTGGGCGATGTAGTTGATCTCGGCGGGGTCGGCGCCGACCTCGTCGGCGACCAGGCCGGCCAGGATCTGCTCGACGCCGCCGGCCGATCCGCCGGCGATCGAGACGGCGCCGACGTCGTCCTGGATGAGTTCGACCAGGCCGGCGGTGTCCTCGACCGGGGAGTCGGCGGGGACGACGATGATCTCGTAGTCGGTGGTGATGCGCGCCAGGGGCGTGGTGTCGTCGACCCTGACCTCCGATCCGCTGGTTTCCACGGCGCCGACCATGATCAGGCCGGTCACCATGAGCTCGGTGGGCTCGGCGGGCAGCCGCGCGTACTGGTTGAGGCCGATCGTGCCGCCGGCGCCGCCGACGTTGTACACCTCGACCCGCCCGACCTGGTCGCGCAGCGCGGACTGCATCTCGCGGGCGGTCTGGTCCCAGCCGCCGCCGGGCTCGGCCGGAGCGAGCAGCCGGAACTGCTCGCCCTCGGCGAAGCCGTGGCCGGTCTCGCGCTCGTCGCCGGTGACCGCCGCGGCCCCGAGGGCCGCGGTGACCGCGCCGGCGGCGATGAGCGGCCCGGCGCGCGGCGCTAACGCCCGCCAGGGCCCGCGGGGGGCGGACGGGCCAGTCGTGTCCTGCTGTGCCATCGGACGTCTCCACTTCCACCGCTGTGCCGGAGGAATCCCGAATGCTCCCGCAGGGAAGCCGTGCGGAAGCTTTGTGCTTTACTGTTCGCGTCTGTATACATTGAAATACCGATGTGTTCAATACCACAGGGAGATACGTTGATGGCCACCGAGCGCGATCGCACACCGTCCGCTTCCGGCCCCGCACCCTCCGCAGCGGCGGAATCGGTCGACGTAGTGGTGGTGGGCGGCGGCAACGCCGGCTTCTGCGCCGCGCACGCTGCCGCGGCCCGCGGTCGGCGGGTCCTGCTCATCGAGAAGGGCCGCGAGGCGGAGTCGGGCGGAAACAGCTTCTACACCGCGGGCGCCTTCCGCATCGCGCACGGCGGCCTGGCCGACCTCGCCGACCTGGTCGAGGCGGACGAGCGGCACGCCGAGACCGACCTGGCCGCCTACACCGGCGAGGACTTCCACGCCGACATGAAGCGGGTCACCGGCGGCCGCAACGACACCGTGCTCACCGCGGCGCTGGCCGACGACGGCGCGGCGGTGCTGCGCTGGCTGCGCGGCCTGGGCCTGCGCTTCCGGCTCATGTACGAGCGCCAGGCCTACCGCGACACCGGCGGCCGGCACGTCTTCTTCGGCGGCCTGGCCGTGGGCAGTACCGGCGGCGGCAAGGGCCTGATGGAGCAGCACGCCGCCGCGGCGCGCGCGGGCGGCGTGGCGGTCCGCTACGGCGTGGGCGCCACCGGCCTGGTCCTCGAGGACGGCCGGGTGGCCGGCGTGCGCTGGAGCGGCGCCGACGGCGGCTCCGGCGAGATCCGCGCCGAGTCGGTGGTGCTGGCGGCCGGCGGCTTCGAGGCGAACGCGCAGATGCGCCGCGAGCACCTGGGCGAGGGCTGGGAGCGCGCCTCGGTGCGCGGCACCCCGCTGAACACCGGCGACATGCTCCGCGCGGCGCTGGAGGCGGGTGCCGCGGCCGGCGGCGACTGGTCGACCTGCCACAGCGTCGCCTGGGACGTGGCCGGCCCGCCCGGCGGCGGCGACCGCGCCCGCACCAACACCCTGACCCGGCAGAGCTACCCGCTGGGAATCGTGGTCAACGCCGAGGGCCGCCGGTTCGTCGACGAGGGCGCCGACTTCCGCAACTACACCTACGCCAAGTACGGCGCCGAGATCTTGCGCCAGCCGGGCGGGCGCGCCTTCCAGGTGTTCGACACCGACCTGCGCCCGATGCTGCGCACCGAGGAGTACGACCCGGAGGGCACCAGTGTCGTCACCGCCCGCACCCTGGAAGGGCTGGCCCGGGAGATGGGGGTGCCCGAGGAGGCGTTCGCGGCCGAGGTCCGCGGATTCAACGCGGCGATCGACCGGTCGGTGCCGTTCCGCCCGTCGGTGAAGGACGGCCGCGCGGCCCCGGTGGAACCGCCGAAGAGCAACTGGGCGCACCCGATCGAGCGTGCGCCGTTCTACGCCTTCCCGGTCACCTGCGGCATCACGTTCACCTTCGGTGGGCTGCGCGCCGACGACCAGGGGCGCGCTCTGGACACCCGGGGCGAGCCCGTGCCGGGCCTGCTCGTCTGCGGTGAGATGCTGGGAGGACTCTTCAGCGGCAACTACCCGGGCGGTTCCGGGCTCACCTCGGGTGCCGTCTTCGGGCGGCGCGCGGGGACCCTGGCCTGAACAGGACCGCTCGGCAGCAGGGCTGGGCGGCGGCGCCCGCACGGACACGACGATCACGAGGGACGGCGGCAGGACGGTTGAACGCGACCAGCATCTACGAGCAGCTGCGGGCCGACATCCTCACCGGCGCCGTCCCCCTGGGCGCGGCATTGCGCGAGGTGGCCGTGGCCGAGCGGTTCGGCGTCTCGCGCACCCCGGTGCGCGAGGCGCTGCGCCGCCTCCAGCACGACCGCCTTCTGGAGAGCGGCGCGCGCGGGCTGCACGTGCGCACGCCAGGGCCCGAGGAGGTCATGCAGATCTACGAGGCCCGCATCCTGCTGGAGGCGGAGGCCGCACGCCAGGCGGCGCGCGCCCGCGGCCTGGCCGACCTGGCCCGCCTTGAGGGGCTGCTGGCCCGGGACCGGGCGCTGGAGGACCCGGACGACGCGACGCGCGCCTCCACCAACCTGGAGTTCCACGAGGCGGTCTGGCAGGCGGCGCACAACCCGGTCCACGCCGACCTGCTGCGCCGGCTGCCGATCCACCTGGTCTCGACGCCGCACTCCACGCTGTCGGTACAGGGCCGCTGGGCGGAGGCGCTCGAGGAACACGGACGCCTGGTCGCCGCCATCGCCGAGCACGACACCGACGCGGCGGCCGCCATCGCGCGCGACCACATGCGCACCGCCCGCGACATCCGCGTCCGCATCCTCCGCGACCAGGCATCCAGCCGGGCCCCGTAGCGCGGACCGAGCACGGGCCGAGCGCCCGCCGGCGCATCCGCCCGCGCCCCGAGGCGGCGGGCAGCCGGGCACGGGCCGGCAGCAGCGGCAGCACGCCTCCCGGTGGAGCGCTCCTCCGAGCGCACCGCACCGGCTGCGCTCGGGGGCAGCGGCCCCGGCTCCGCCCTGCACCGGCAAGACCCTGCCCCCGCCCGCGGAGCAGCGGAACGCGGCGCTGGCCGGCGCCGATCCCGACCGCACGCCCTTCAACTCCCGCGCGCGAGCACGTCCTGCCCGATGGCCGCCCCTGGGGCCGTCGCGCCCATCCGCGCCGGCGATCCGCACCGTGCACCGGGCTCCGCACTGGCGGCCCGCGCCGCCCGGGACGCTCTTCTGAACGCGCCTTTGCACCGTGCGCGGGGCAGGGATCCGGCCGGCGCCGGGAGGAGACACCCGAGACCGGCCCGCGGCCCGCGGCGCCGGCCCGGAGGCCGCCCGGACGTGCGCTCCGTATCCCCGCGGCGCAGGGCAGGTCCCTCGACCCCGGCCGGGCCGGGAGGGCCGCCGCTGCGGGCTCGCTGCCGGACCCGATGCGCTCCGGCCGGACCGCGGTCAGGCGGCGAGGTCCTTGGTGAGCTCGATGAACTCCAGGTCGTCGCGGCGGGGCAGGCCGAAGCGCTCGTCGCCGTAGGGGAAGGGCTCGGTCCGGCCGGTGCGGGCGTAGCCGCGCCGCTCGTACCAGGCGATGAGCTCGGCGCGCTGGCGGATGACGAGCATCCGCATCCGGCGCGCGCCCCAGGTGCCGGCGGCGTAGCGCTCGGCTTCGGCCAGTAGGATGCCGCCGAGTCCGCGGCCCTGCGCCGCGGGGCCGACTGAGAACATGCCGAAGTAGGCGTCCCCGCTGCCGTCCGCGCTGTCTGCGTCGCCCTTCACCTCGCAGCACGCGGTGATCCCGCCGCCGTCTCCGTCGACCGCCAGCACGGCGGTCCGCGGCTGGGCGAGCAGCTCCCGGACGCCTGCGGCGTCGATGCGCTGGCCGCCGAGGAGGTCGGCCTCAGTGGTCCAGCCCTGCTTGGAGCCCTCGCCCCGGTAGGCGGAGTTGATCAGCGCGACGAGGGCCGCGGCGTCGCCCTCGTGCGCCGTGCGCACTGCTGGCGGCGCGTGCCCGAGCCCCGCAGCGCCTCCGCTCTCCGGCCCGGGTGCTGCTGCAATCTGCGGTCCACCGTCCATCTGCGCCCTCTCTCTCCGTGCGCCGGAAAGGGTATCCGAGCCGCTCGGACACGTGTGGACGCGTCCTAGGCACCCGTTTCCGGTACCGCTCCCGGCACGCCGAGTTCCGCGTCCAGGAAGCCGCCCACGAGGTCGTTGACCTCCGCGGGCCGGTCGAGCGGGGAGAGGTGGCCGGCCGCGTCGATCCGGGCGAAGCGTCCGCGCGGGGCGAGGGCGGCGGCGCGGCGGACCGCGGCGCCGGAGACGGCGATGTCGTGCTCTCCGTGCAGCCACAGCGAGGGTACGGCCAGGCCGGGGAGGCGCGGCCCGAAGTCGAGGGCCATGGCGCGCGGCCCGTAGGAGTGGATCTGCCAGTCGTCGAGCGCGCGCTCGCCGGCGTCGAGGCGGCGCCGCGCCTCCTGCAAGGTCAGCTCCATGAAGCGCTCGAACCCCGGGGTGCGCGCCCCCGCGGTGAGGTGGAAGCGCATCGACCAGCGCAGGGCGGCCGGGTGGAACAGCCAGCGGTTCCACCGGCGCAGGTGGCGCTCCGACTGGAGGAACCGCCAGGTGGTGTGCTGCAGCGCGCGGCGGCTCTCGACCCCGCCCGGGGCCAGTGCAACCAGCGCGGCCACGCGCTCGGGGCTGCGCAGGGCATAGCCCACCGAGACGCCCCCGCCCATGGACAGCCCGACCAGGGCGACCCGCTCGATGCCGGCGTGCTTCAGGAGGTCGTCGACCATCCGCTCCATCGCCGGCTGGTCGAGGACGCCCTCCCACGGCCGGGATCCGCCGTGCCGGGGCATGTCGACGGCCAGCACGCGGCGCGTCCGCGCCAGGTGCCAGAAGAGCGAGTGCCAGATGAGCGGGGCGGTGTCGAGCATGGCGCCGTGCAGCAGCAGGACCGGCGGCCCGGTGCCTTCGGGTCCGGCCTGGTAGAGGCGGAGCGGGCCGCCGGAGGCGGGGACGGTGGTCGGCTCGGGAAAGGGGGTGGCGGCGGCCGTCATGGCGTCTCGCTTTCGTCGGTGCGGGCGTTCTGGCGCAGGTCCGGTTCCCGTCGCGGTGGATGCCGCCGCCGGCAGGCCGGCGGCGCTCCGCGATCTCGACTGCCGCCGTGCGGCCACCGCTCTCCGCGGGCGGATCCTCCTTAGTGACCATACTAATCATATTGGTCACTACGGCTTTCGGGTTCCGCCCGGCGCTCCGCACGCGAGCGCAGCAGTACTGCCGCAGCCACCGACGCGACCAGGAGGAACAGCACCGTGTTGTGGCCGTACTTGGCCACCGGCGCGACATCGCCGAGCGGTTCGGCGAGGAAGCCGATGACCGCGCGGGAGAGCAGGACGCCGCAGGCAGCCGCACCGGCGTGCAGCTCCGTCCAGCCGCCGGCCCTCCCCCACCAGGCCAGGGCGGCCCACGCAGCGGCGAGCACGGCGGCGCCGAACGCGGTCCCCGGCCAGGTCGCGGCCTGGAGGTCGAAGGCGAGTCCGGCCGCGGCCAGCACCGCGAGGACGGCCACCGGGCGCGGCGCCGGGCCGTTCCGGCGCGGAGCGCGGCGGCGGCCGGCGGTCGCGGCGAGGGCTGCCAGGGCGGCGACGGCGGCCAGTGCTCCGGTGATCTGCGCCGGCGCGGCGCGGGCGGTCTCGGCGGCGAGGGTGGAGGAGAGGATCGCCGCTGCGGCGGCGGTCCACAGCGGAAGGAGGACCAGCCACGCCCAGCCGGGGAGCCACGGCCGGCTGCGCAGCTCCCGCCGCGCCGCAGCTTCCACGGCCGCGATCGGCGCGCCGATGCTCCACACGGCGTGCCCCGCGACGAACACCAGTGCGGTGTGGCCGCTGAGCCCGAGCGCGGCGAGGGAGGTCGGCCTGACCATCGCCGGCCAGTAGTCGATATCGCGGTAGGCCGGGTTGAACAGCGACTGGTCGATGACGCCGGCCTGCAGGATGCCGAAGGCGAGGCCGAGTGCGAGGATGCCGGGCCAGCCCATCCCGAACCGGCGGGCCGCCTCCCGGATGAGCAGCGCCGGGACGCCGTAGAGCGGGACGAAGAACACCAGCGCCGCCAGCAGGGCGAGCGGCGCACCGGTGCTGTCGTCGTAGGCGCTGAGGAGCTCGGCGGAGACCGGTGCGAGGAGCAGCAGCCCGGCGGCCGGCAGGAGCGCGGCGCCGCGGGTTCCGGGGCGTGCCCGGGCAGGTGTGGAGTCCATAATCCGACGCTAGGAACGCGCAACCCGCCCGGACATCCGCCATCGGTCGCCGACGGTGCGCCCTCGGTCGCCCGCTCGGGTGAGCGGACCGGACTTTCGACGCGGGGCGGCCAGCGGAGGGGATGATGCCGCCCCGGTCACCCCGCCCGCCTGCCGACACGGGCGCCCCTTTCGGCGAAGGGCGGCGTAGCGGCACGGGCGCTTTGGCGGACGGCGTTTGCCGCGAGCGGTGTCGGAGGTGCACCCGCCGCACGGCCGACGAAGCAGTCAGGCAGGTTTCCCTGTGGAGGGGAGGAGAGCGCCGCGAGGAGCATGCCAGGGCGAGAAGCAGCAGGACAGCGGTCCGCCTACCGCGCCCCAGGGCGCGGCGCCGGGGCTCCGGGGTGCGCGGGGCGGCGGTGGAACCGCGAGTCCGGCCCGCCCCATTCCTGCCCGCTCGGCCGGACGCCCGCCCGGTCGGCCCCGACTGCGGCACGCCGGCGGAGGACGGGCACCAGCCGCTCAGGACGCAGAGACCGCCCGTCCCGCGCGCCAGACCGAGCGCACTCGCCGCAGGGCTGCCGGGTCGGCGAGCGGGTCGCCGTCGACGACGAGCAGGTCGGCGGCCCGGCCGGCCGCCAGCACGCCGGTGTCGGCGCGGCCCAGCACCTGCGCGGCGGTCACCGTGGCTGCCTGGAGCGCCGCACGCGCACCCAGTCCCGCCCGCGCGAGGGCCTCGACCTCGGCGACCAGGCCGGAGCCGAACCGCAGCCCCGGGACAGCAGCGTCGCTGCCGGCCACGATGGGCACGCCGGCGTCAGCGGCCTCGATGAGGCGCTGATGCATCTGCTCGCGCCACTGCCCGAGGCCGCCGCGGGCCGCGGCGGGCTTCGACCGCCTAAAGGGCACATGGTCGCTGACTTTTATCGATTGTCGTCAGAAGGGGTATTGACGGTCGGCCGAACTGGCCGTACTTTCGTGCCGTGGATCACACCGGCGGCGCCTACGGGCGGCGCCGGCCCCCCGCTCCGCACCCCCTGGGAGGATCCGGTGAACTCACCGGGCGACGTGCTCGACCTCATCAGCCGGGGCGACGCCGGCACACGGGCCGAGCTCGCCCGGCAGACCGGCATGGCCCGGTCGACCGTGGCCCAGCGCGTGGACACCCTCATTGCGCACGGCCTCGTCGAGGAGCGCGCGTCCGGCGCCTCGACCGGTGGCCGCCCGCCGCGGGTCCTGCGCCTCAACACCGACCGCAACTGCGTCGTCGGCGTCGACCTCGGCGCCACCCACTGCCGGGTCGCACTGCTGGACATCGGCGGCGCGCTGCTGGCCGACGTCGAGGACCCGGTGCAGATCACCGACGGGCCGGAGGCCGTGCTCGACCACGTCGAGGCGCGGATGCTCGGGCTGCTGGAACGCACCGGGCGCCCGGTGGAGCACCTCAGAGCGATCGGCATCGGGGTGCCCGGGCCGGTCGAATTCGCCACCGGCCGACCGGTGAACCCGCCGATCATGCCCGGCTGGCACGAGTACCCGGTCCCGCAGCGCTTCGCCGAGCGGTACGGCGTCGCGGTGCTCGTGGACAACGACGTCAACGCGCTGGCGCTGGGCGAGAGCCGGGACGGCCACGGCGCCCGGGACCTGCTGTTCGTCAAGGTCGGCACCGGCATCGGCTGCGGCATCATCGCGGGCGGCCGGCTGCACCGCGGTGCGCAGGGCTGCGCCGGCGACATCGGGCACATCCGGGTACCCGGCGCCGACGACGTGCCGTGCCGCTGCGGCAACACCGGCTGCCTGGAGGCGGTCGCGGGCGGTGCAGCGCTGGCCGCCCGGCTCACCGCCGCCGGCACCCCGGCCGCTGACGGCCGCGCCGTCGTCGCGCGGGTGGCCGACGGCGATCCCGCCGCCGTGCGGCTCGTGCGCGGCGCCGGCCGCGACATCGGCGACGTCCTCGCCGGCCTCGTCAACTTCTTCAACCCGGAGGCCATCGTCGTCGGCGGCGTACTCGCCACCGCGCACGAGCCGCTGCTCGCAGGCGTCCGGGAAGCCGTCTACCAGCGCTCACTTCCGCTGGCCACGCACCGCCTGGCGGTGCTGCCCAGCGCAGCGGGCGAGCAGGGCGGCGCCGTGGGCGCCGGCCGCCTCGCCATCGACCACGTCCTCGCCCCCGAGCAGATCGACCGCGCCCTGGCCGCGCGGGCACCGGCCGGCGCCCGCTGACCTGCGCCGGCAGCCCCGCCGCAGCAGCCTGCGGCGCCGAGTAGCACCGAGCCCCGAGTCCGTCCTCCCCCGATCCCCCGTCCTCGCGCTCCTACTCCGATCCCCCCGACCCCGCGGCGGCCCCTGCAGCCGCCGGCCCCCGCTGTCCCGTCCGGCCCGGCTCCCTCCCCGAGGCGCGCCCCGCCCCCCGCTCCGCCGTCCTTCTTCCGTCTTCCCAGGAGGCCCCCATGGGTCCGACCCCCCACTGGCGCAGCACCTTCGGCGCCCGTCCCCTCGCCGCTGCGGCGGCCGCCGGCCTCGTCTTCGCCGCGACCGCGTGCAGCACGCCCGAGTCGGGCGGCGGAGAGGGCGGCGCCGACGGCCCGTTCACGATCGGCGTGAGCAACGGCTTCATCGGCAGCGAGTGGCGCGAGCAGATGCTCTCCGTGCTGGAGGAGGCGTTCGGCGAGTACGAGGCCGAGGGCATCGTCGACGAGCTCGTCGTGGAGAGCGCCGACGTCGACGTCAACGGGCAGATCCAGCAGATCCGCAACCTCATCCGCTCCGACGTCGACGCGATCATCGTCAACCCCAACTCGCCCACCGCGCTGGACCAGGTGTTCGCCGAGGCCGCCGGCCAGGGCATCAAGATCGTCGCCATCGACCAGGCCGTGGAGTCCGAGGATGTCACCAACGTCGTGATCGACCAGGCCGAATGGGCTTCGATCTCGGCCGAGTGGCTCGCCGAGGAGGTCGGCGACGGCGGCGAGATCGTCGCCGTCAACGGCATCGACGGCCACCCAGCCAACGAAGACCGGTGGGGCGGCGCCTCCGCCGTCTTCGAGGAGGCCGGTGTCGACGTGGTCGCCTCCGACTTCGCCGAGTGGGACCAGAGCCAGGGCCAGACCGTCACCCGCGACCTGCTGGCCAGCAACCCCGGCGTGGACGGCGTGTTCGTGCAGGACGGCATGGCGCTCGGCGCGTTCCAGGCGCTGGAGGCCGAAGGGCTGGAGGACGAGGTCGCCATCACCGGCGAGGCGCGCGTCGGCTTCATGAAGAAGTGGGCCGAGATGCGCGAGGACGTTCCGGAGTACACCTCCATCGGCACGCCCAACCCGCCCTCGGTGTCGGTCTCGGCGCTGCACGTGGTGATCCGGATGCTGCAGGGCCAGGAGTTCGCCGGCGACGCTCTGGACGGCAACTCGCTGTTCCTGCCGATGCCGGAGACGGTCACCGACGACAACTTCGACGCCCAGTTCGACGAGGTCTCCGACGAGCCCGACGCCTACGCCGTGGACACCGCGCTCACCCCCGAGGAGGCCGACGGCTACTTCGGGTAGGGCGTGTTTGGTGAATGGCGTTCGTCGCGAGCGGTGTCGGCGGTGCACCCATCGCAAGGCCGACGAAGGAGTCAGGGCGGGTTTTCCTCCTCGATTGAGGAGAACGCAGCGAGGGGCGTGCCAGGGCGCCGCGCAGCAGGACAGGTGTCCACCAAATACGCCCTAGCCGCCGCAGAGCCGCCCCGGGCCGCTCCCGGCCCGGCGGTGCGGGCGCGCCCGGCCCTCGAGCGGGGAGGGCCGGGCGGCGCCCCGGGCGCGGAGCCCGCCACACAGAGCACACGGAGAACCGGAGAACACTGTGGAGACCGAAGGGCCGCCGCTGCTGCGGATGAGCGGACTGCACAAGCGCTACGGCGGGGTGACCGCGCTGGACGGCGCCGACTTCACCGCGCGCGCAGGCACCGTGCATGCGGTGCTCGGCCCGAACGGCTCGGGCAAGTCGACGCTGCTCAAAGTCCTGACCGGGGTGGTTGCACCGGACGCCGGAACCGTCGAGCTGGACGGTGCACCGCTGCGGCCGCGCGGTCCGCGCGACACCCTCGCGGCGGGGGTGGCGGCGGTCTACCAGGAGCTCTCCCTGATCGAAGAGTTCCCGGTGCTGGACAACCTGGTGCTGGGCGTCGAGCCGAGCCGGCTGGGGATGCGCAGCCGGAGGGCGGCCCGCGCCCGGGCGGTGCCGTGGCTGGAGCGGTTCGCACCGGCGTTCGGCGGGCGGGTGCCGACCGAGGAGCGCACCGCCGGCCTCGACCCGGGCGAGCGCCAGGTGGTGGAGATCTGCAAGGCGCTGGTGCGCGAGCCGCGCGTGCTGGTGCTGGACGAAGCGACCGCTTCGCTGCGGCGGCGCCAGGTCGAGGTGCTCTTCGACGTGGTCGGCGAGCTGCGCGAACGCGGCGTACTGGTCCTGTTCATCACGCACCGGCTGGCCGAGATCACGGCCGTGTGCGACCGGGCGGCGGTGATGCGCAACGGCGCCGCGGTGGCCGACGTCGACGTGGCGTCGGTGCCCGAGCGCGCTCTGGTCGACCTGATGTCGGGCCGCGGCGGCGCCGCGGCAGACGGAGCAGCGAAGGGCCCGGCCGCGGCCGCCGCGGAGCTCCCCGCCGCCGACGACCTCCTCCCCGGTGCCGAGGACGGCGCACCCGAACACGGGGCGGGCACCGGGGAGGGCCCTACCGGGCCGGCAGGGGCGGCCTCCCCCGCCGCCCCCGACTCCGCAGCGCGGCCCCTGCTGGAGGTGCACGACCTTGCCGGGGACCGGCTGCACGGGGTGTCCTTCGCGGTGCGCCCGGGTGAGGTGCTGGGGCTGGGCGGGCTGCAGGGCCAGGGCCAGTCGGAGCTGCTCGCCGCGCTGTTCGGCGCGGTGCGGCGCACCGGCGGCCGGGTTCTGCTGGACGGCCGGGAGGTGCATCCGCGCTCGCCGAAGCAGGCCGTGCGCTCCGGCATCGCCTACGTGCCGGGCAACCGGGGCGCGCAGGGGCTGGCCCTGGGCCGGCCGATCCTGGAGAACCTGGCGCTGCCGTCGGTGGGCCGCCGCGCCCGGTTCGGGCTGGCGCTGTCCCGGCGCCGGGAGGCCGCGCAAGCGCAGCGCACGGCGGAGCAGATCGGCACCCGCTACGGGTCGCTGGACGACCCGGTCGCCACCCTGTCCGGCGGCAACCAGCAGAAGGTCGTCGTGGGCAAGTGGTTCCCGACCGAGCCGCGGCTGGTGCTCATGGACGACCCGGCGAAGGGCATCGACCTGGGCGCGAAGGCGGAGATGTTCGACGTCGTCGCCGATCTGGCGGCGGGCGGCGCCGCGGTCGTGCTGGGCTCCAGCGACGACCGCGAACTGGTGGAGGTGTGCGACCGGGTGCTGGTCCTGTTCGAGGGCCGGGTGGTGGACGAGGTGTCGGGCGGCCGGCTGACCGAGGAGACCCTGATCGCCAGCGCCCTGCACGTCACCCGCGCCGACGCCGACGCGGCCGAGGCCCCGGGAGCCGCCGCCGGTCTGCCCGCGGCAGCCGCGGACTCCGCCCCCGCCGGCCCGGGCGGCGCGCCATGACCGCTGCCCCCGGTCTCCCGGCCCGGGCAGAGGCGCAGGCCGGCCGCGCCGCCGTCCTACCGCCCGACGAGCCGGCGCGCACCGGGCGCGCCGGCGATCAGGCCCCGCCCGGAGCCGTTCGGCGTCCGGGGCCCGCCGGCGCCGGGCAGGCGCGGCGCGGCACCGCAGGGTCGCGCAGCGCGCTGCGGTCCGGAGCGGGCGGAGAGCGGGCGGAACGGACCGAGACAGCGCGAGGACGGCGATGACGATTCCGACGACGGACACTCCGCCCGGCGGAGCGCGGGTGGTGGACGCAGGGCGGCGCCTGGTGGGCGCGCGGATGCCCGCTGTCGCAGTGGGCGTGCTGCTGGTCGCGGCGGTGGCAGCCTCGGCAGCGCTGCAGCCCGGCTTCTTCTCGCCCTACGGGCTCACCGCGAGCTTCGCGACCTTCCTGCCGCTGGCCACGATCGCCGCCGCGCAGACGGTGATCGTGCTCGGCGGCGGGATCGACCTGTCCATCGGCACGATCGTCACGCTGTCCTCGGCGGTGTCGGTGGTGCTCATGCAGGGCGACGACGCGCGGCTGCCGCTCGCGCTGGCCGCCGGCTTGGCGGCGGGGGCCGCCTGCGGCCTGCTGAACGGCCTGGTGGTGGCGGTACTGCGGCTGCAGCCGATCGTGGCCACCTTCGCCACCAGCTTCATCTTCGGCGGCGCTGCGCTGCTGGTGCTGCCGAAGCCGGGCGGGACCGCGTCGCCGATCCTCACCGAGACCTACCGGATGGTGGTCCTGGCGTTCGTCCCCGTCCCCGCGGTGCTGCTCGTGGTGCTGTGGCTGGCATGGCGGGTGCTGCGCCGGCACCGCCTGGGCCAGTACCTCTACGCGGTGGGCGGCAGCGCGGAGGCGGCCTACAGCTCGGCGGTCCCCGTGTCGGCGGTGCGCGTCGCCTCCTACACACTCGGCGGGCTCATCGCCGCGCTGGCGGGCGTCTGGCTGCTCGCCGACTCCGGCGCCGGCGACCCCACGCTCGGCACCGAACTGACGCTGGGCTCGATCGCGGCCCTGGTCATCGGCGGTACCCGGCTGCGCGGCGGCTACGGCGGAGTGGGCGGCGCGCTGCTCGGCGCGATCGTGCTCTCGCTCGTGCAGGGGCTGGTGTTCTTCGCCGGCGTGCCGACCACCGCCCGCGAGTTCGTCTACGGCTGCATCATCATCGCCGCCATCGCGCTGGCCGGGCTGCTCACCGCCCGCGGCGCCCGCAGCACCGGACCGGGAGGGACCCGATGAGCGCCACCCTGACTCCCCCGCCGGCGCCGCCGGCCGCCCCTCCGGCGCGGCCGCCGCTCGCGCGGCGCCTGCTGCGCGACCCGGTGGTGGTCTCCGCCGCGCTGGCGGTCGCGCTGTTCGCGGTGGCGGCGGTGGTCTCGCCGTCCTTCGCGAGCTGGGGCCAGGTCGTCACCCTGCTGACGGTCGCCTCGTTCCTCGGCGTGATCGCGATCGGGCAGACGCTCGTCATCATCGCCGGCGGCGAGGGCATCGACCTGTCGGTGGGCGCCACGGCGACGCTGTCGGCGATCGTCGCCTCCCGGTTCATGGACGGCTCCAACGAGGGCTTCGCGACCGCGGTCGCCGCGGCGCTGGCCGCCTGCTGCCTGGTGGGCGCGGTCAACGGCCTGGGCGTGCTGGTGTTCCGGGTGCCGCCGCTGGTGATGACGCTGGGCATGATCGCGGTGGTGACCGGCTTCATCCGGCTCTACACCGGCGGCCGGCCGGAGGGCTCGGCGGCACCGCTGCTCCGCTCGATGGTCACCGGCGACACGGTGGCGGGCGTCCCGGGCGTGCTGTGGCTGTGGCTGGCACTGTCGGTGCTGGTGGTCTGGCTGCTGCGGCGCACCCCGTTCGGGTGGCGGCTGTACGCGGTGGGCGGCAACCGGGAGACCGCCTACCTGTCGGGGGTGAACACGGCGGCGGTGAAGTTCTCCGCCTACGTGCTCTCGGCGTTCTTCGCGGGCGTGGGCGGGCTGCTGCTGCTCGGCTACTCCGCGAACGTCTACACGAGCCTGGGCACCGACTACATGCTGAACAGCGTCGCGGCGGCCGTGATCGGCGGCACGGCGCTGATCGGGGGCGTCGGCGGCTACCTCGGCACCGCGGTCGGCGCGATCCTGCTGACCGTCCTCGACTCGCTGCTGCGGATCCTGCAGATCGGCGGCGGCGAGTGGGGGGACGCGCCGCGCCAGATCATCTACGGCGCCGTGCTCATCGCTGTCCTGACCGCCTACGGCCGCCAGCGGCGGCTGCGCCAATGACCTCCGCGGCCGTGCGGGGACCCGCCGCGGCCGGCGTCCGGAGGAGTCCGACCACAGAGGGAGACAGCAACGTGACAGCACAGGCCACCGGCCGGCTCGGCGTCGGCATCGCGGGCAGCGGCTTCATCGCCGATTTCCACATCCGCTCGTTCCGCGGCGTGCGCGACGCCGACGTGGCCGCGGTCTGCGGCCGCACCGCCGCCACCGTGCAGGGCGCAGCGGACCTGGCCCGGAGCCTGGACGTCGGCGACCCCGCGGCCTACTCCGACCTGCGCGCGATGGTGCGCGACCCGCGGGTGGACGCGGTGTGGGTGACCACGCCCAACCACGTGCGGGTGGAGACGGTGCGCGCGATCTGCGAAGAGGTGCGGGCCGGCGCGCAGCTGGCCGGGATCGCTCTGGAGAAGCCGCTGGGGCGCACCGTGGCCGAGGCGAGCGAGGTGCTGCGGCTGGTGGAGGAGGCCGGGCTGCTGCACGGCTACCTGGAGAACCAGGTGTTCGCGCCCGGGGTGGTGCGCGCGCACGAGCTGGTGTGGGCGCGCGGCGCGTCGGCGGCCGGCAACCCCTACCTGGCGCGCTGCGCCGAGGAGCACTCCGGGCCGCACCGCGACTGGTTCTGGCAGGGCGCGCAGCAGGGCGGCGGCGTGCTCAGCGACATGATGTGCCACAGCGTGGAGGCGGGCCGGTTCCTGCTGACGCCGCCCGGCGCCGACGCCTCGGAGTGGCTGACGCCGGTGAGCGTGGACGCGACGATCGCGTCGCTGAAGTGGTCGCGGCCCTCCTACGCCGACGAGCTGGTGCGCCGCTACGGAGCGGGGGTCGACTACCGGGCGCGGCCCTCGGAGGACTACGCGCGCGCCACGGTGGTGTTCCGCAACGGCGACGGCGAAGAGGCCGTCTGCGAGGGCACGACGTCGTGGAGCTACGTCGGCGCGGGGCTGCGGCTGAGCTTCGAGCTCCTCGGCCCGGAGTACGCGATGGCGGTGAACAGCCTGGACACCGAGGCGTCGGTGTTCCTCAGCCGGGAGATCGCCGGGAAGCCGGGCGAGGACCTGGTGGAGAAGCAGAACGCCGAGGGCGGGCTGATGCCGGTGCTTGCGGACGAGGCCGGCGCCTACGGCTACACCGAGGAGAACCGGCACATGGCCCGCCGGTTCCTGGACGGACGGGCACCCGACGAGACGCTGCACGACGGCCTGGAGGTGTCCCGGATCCTCGCCGCGGCCTACATGTCGGCCGAACAGGGCCGCCGCATCGACCTGACCGACCCGGCCACCAGCGCCGCCCTCGCCGCCTTCACCCCCGCCGTCGCCCAGGGCACCTGGCAGCCCTGAGCCCCCGAACGCCGCGACCGCACCCTCCGCCGGGGGTGCGGTCGCGGCCCTTACTCCCGGGTCCCACCTGCGCAGAGGTCCGCGGAAAACCCGTTGCCCCGCTGCGGAGCCCCGCTGCTACGTTGGCGGCCGCACCGCTTCTGCACCGCGCGGTCCGCTGTCTCCGCTCCCCGGGGGTACCCATGCCGCGCTGGCTGCTCGCGCTCGCCTTCGGCGCGCTCGTCTTCTACACCGACGACTACGTGATCGCCGGCGTCATCCCGGAGATCGCCGCCGACCTGCACACCAGTGAGGCCGCCGCCGGCCAGCTGGTCACCGTCTTCTCCGCCACCGTCGCCCTCGCCGCTCCGGTCGCGGCCGTGCTGACCGCCCATCGCGACCGGCGGACCCTGCTCACCGCGGCGGCGCTGGTGTTCACCCTGGCCAACGCGGCGGCCGCAGCCGCACCCGGCTATGCCGCGCTGATGGGGCTGCGGGTCGTGGCGGCGCTCGCCGCCGCGGCGGCCACTCCGGCGCTCTTCGCCACCGCGGCCGGCCTCGCAGCGCCCGACCGGGTCGGCCGCGCGGTCGCCGCGGTCGCTTTCGGCGTGACGGGGGCGATCGCGTTCGGCGTCCCCGCCGGCACCTGGATCGGCGGAGCGCTGGGGTGGCGCGCGACCTTCGCGGTGATGGCGGTTGCGGGGGCGGCCGCCGCCGCCGGCTTCGCGGCGCTGCTGCCGCGCGGTGCCGGCCCGCAGGCGCTGCCGGTCCGCGCCCAGCTCGCGGTGCTCGCGCGCGCCCCGATCTCGCTGGGCCTGGCAGCGAACCTGGTGCTGATGCTGGGCTCGATGATGATGCTGACCTACCTGGCGCCGTTCGCTGCCGGGGCGTCAGGGGCCGATGTCGCGGCCCGCGGCGCGCTGTTCGCACTCTCCGGCCTGGCGGGCATGGCCGGCATCTGGGCCGGCGGAGCGGCCGCCGACCGCTGGGGCCCGGACCGGACCCTGCTGGCCGGCGTCGCCGCCATCGTGGTCGCGATGGCGGCGCTGGCCGTGCTCTGGGCGCTGCGGCCGGTGCCGGTGGCCGCGCTGGTGCCGGTCTCGGTGCTGTGGGGCGGTGCGGCGTTCTGGAACTCCCCGGCGGTGCAGGCGCGCCTGCACGTCCTGGCGGGGCCGGTCTCGGCCCAGGCGCTGGCGCTGAACACGTCCGGCACCTATCTGGGCGTGGCGGCCGGAGGCGCGGTGGGCGGCGCGGTCCTGGCCACGGCGGGCGCAGGGGTGCTGCCGATCGCCGCAGGAGCCGCGGGGCTGGGCGCCGCTGCGCTCTTCGCCGCAGCGGCCCGCACGGCCGGCCGCCGGCCGACGCCCGCCTGACCTGGCCGCGGCAGAGCCGCGGCGGGGCGGGGGCGGCCCTCAGGCGTGCGGCCCGACCTCGACCGTGCCGACCGCCAGGTCGGCGGTGGCAGCCTGCGCGGCGGCCAGGCGGGCCGTCTGCGCTTCGAGGCCGGCGCGGCGGGCGGCGCCGAGGGGGCGCAGCGGTTCGACGGTGACGGTGAGGCGGCGGCCGGACTTCCGCTGGTGCCACACGCCGGCCGCGACGCCGTCGACGAGCAGGACCGGGAAGTTGCCGGCCTGGCCGCGATTGAGCGCCCGCTCCGCCGCCGGCCCCGGGAACACCGCCGAGCGCGGGTGGCTGCCCACGGTGTAGGCGTCGAAGTACGGCAGCAGCCGGACCCCCTCGGGCGGCTCCCCGGGCGCGGTGTCGCCCGCGACGGCGAACGCCTCCTGCCCCTCCACGTCGACCGCCTCCAGTGCGCCGGAGTTCGCGGCGAACACCTGCGCGGCCCAGCCGGCCGGAGCCGACAGCCAGCGCGCGAACATCGCGGGCGTCGCCGGGCCGTAGGAGCGCAGGTAGTCGGCGAGCAGCCGGGCCAGGGCGGCGTCGCCGCCCATCGGAGCGAAGGACTCCGCGAACCGGCGCGGGCTGGTGTAGGTGACCTTGCGGCCGCGCGGCGCACCGAAGCACAGCGCGCCCTGGTGGGCCAGCAGGTGGGTGATCGACCTCCACCGCGGCCAGTAGCCCTGGAAGGCGGGCATGGTGCGTTCGGCGGCCCAGGGGCCGACGCGCTCCGCGATGGCCGCGGTGAGCTCGTCCGCGGTGAGCTCGGCGCCGGTGAGCGCATCCTCGACGGCGGCGCGGATCTGCGCGGCCTGCGCGGCGTCCACGTAGCTCCGGCCGGGCGAGGCCGATGCCGGCAGCGCCGACAGCGCCCCGGTCCACATCGGCAGGTCGGCGGCCGGCAGCAGGTGCACGGTTCCGCGCGGGCCGTAGGTCTTGATCAGTGTGCCGTCCCGCAGCGCTGCGGCCACCGCAGCGCGGGTGCCCTCGTGCAGGCGGAGCGCCACCGACACCTCCCCCGCCGACTGGACCTGCGCGTGCGCGCCGCACATCGCCCGCACCGCGTCCGCCGGCCCTTCGTGGAACGCGCGCCCCAGCCCGTGCCGCTCGATCCGCCGCCCGATCGCCTGCCGCCACGTCATCGACTCCACTCGGACTCCTCCGCCTCGTCCCGCTGTCCGCAGATCCTAGGCGCGGCCGCGGACATTGGCTGTCCGCAATTTCCCGTTCGCAGCGCCGGCGGCCGCTGCCTCTCGCGGGAGCGGGCCCTGCCCGCCCGGGAGGGCGGGCAGGGCGCGGTCAGCGGCGGTCCTGGAGGACCGGGCGGCCGTTGTAGCGGCCGCAGTCCGGGCAGGCGAGATGGGCCGGCTTGCGGGACCCGCAGCCCGGTTCGGGGCAGCGGACGAGCTCGGGCACCCGGATCGCCGACTGCCAGTGGGCGCGGTGCTTGCGCACCCGCGCCCGCGAGCGCCGGCGGAACATGGAACTGGACATGCTTCTCTCCTGTCGAGGTGGGCCGTACGTGCACCGGGCCCGCCCTGTTCCGCCCGGGCGGAACAGGGCGGGCGGAGCGGACCGCGGCGGGTCGCGCCCCACCTCGGGGCGGACGGAGAGGAGGACTGCTGCGGGCGGCCGGCAGGGGCTGGCGGGCCGCAGGGCGGGCGGGCGCCGGACGGGGCGCGCAACGGCGGACATGGGAGATACAGGAGGGGAGAGCGGGCACGGGCACGCAGAATCCGCCCCGCGCAGCGCACGGGGCCGGGGCGGGGCCGCTAATCCGCGACCGGGTGGTCGCTCTCGCTCATCACGCGGGCACGCTAACAGCCGGCTCGCAGGCCGCGGCAAGCGGTTTTCCGCCGCTCCCGGGCCGCCCCCGTGCGAGCGCACCCTCGCGGCGCAGCGCGGATATCCGGTTGCCGCCTTCCTTTCCGCTCCGGTAGGACGGGCAGATGCTGAAGGGCGAGAAGATCGGGCTGCGTGCCCGCCACGAAGAAGACATCCCGGTCCTGGTGGACGAGCTCTACGGCAGCATCACCGACACGGCGCGCGCTGAAGGGCGGCCGTGGCGGCCGATCGCGAACCCCTCCAGCGACCCGCGGCTCGCGGCCGACGGCGGCAGCGCGGACACCGTCAAGTTCTCGATCGTCGAGCTGGCCGGCGGCACCCTCGCCGGCGCCGCGACGCTGTGGGACATCGACACCTACCACCGGTCCGCCCACATCGGGCTCGGACTGCTGCCCGGTGCCCGCGGCAGGGGCTACAGCACCGACGCCGTCGCCGTCCTGTGCCACTACGCGTTCATCGTGCACGGCCTGCAGCGGGTCCAGATCGAGACGCTCACCGACAACGCGCCGATGCTGCGGGCCGCCGAGCGCAACGGCTTCGTGCGCGAGGGCGTGCGGCGCTCCTCGGCGTGGGTGATGGGCGGGTTCGCCGACGAGGCCGTGCTCGGCCTCCTCGCCGGCGAGTGGAGGCGGGCGCGCTCCGGCGCGCCGTCCTGAACAGCGCAGAACGGGCGCGCCGTCCAGCCGGGAAGGCCCCGGGCCGCACGGCTGCGGACCGCTCTGCCGCCTCCCGCCTCTTACCGCGGGGCGCGCGCGGCCGTACGCTCCGCTCATCGGAGAAACGGACGACGGATCCGAGGTAGTGAACGTGAGCGATGCGACGGAGCGGCAGGGGCCGCCGGCGGACACCGGCGGCACCCCCCTCAAACGGGTCATCGGGCCCAGGCTTCTGCTGCTGTTCGTGATCGGCGACATCCTGGGCACCACGGTCTACTCGCTGACCGGTGTGGTGGCCGGGAAGGTGGGCGGCGCCCTCTGGCTGCCGTTCATCGTGGCCTTCGTGGTGGCCTTCCTGACCGCCTTCAGCTACATGGAGCTGGTCGCCAAGTACCCGCGCGCGGCCGGCGCGGCGCTGTACGTGCAGAAGGCGTTCGGTATCCACTTCCTGACCTTCATGGTCGCCTTCGCCGTCATGTGCTCGGGCATCACGTCGGCGTCCTCGGCCGCGCAGGGCTTCAGCGGCGACTACCTGTCGGCGGTCTTCGGCCCCGACGTGCCCTCGCTCGCGGTGGCCATCGGTTTCCTGCTCCTGCTGGCCGGCATCAACCTGCGCGGCATCAGCGAGTCGGTGAAGGCCAACGTGGTGCTCACCCTGATCGAGGTGTCCGGCCTGGTCCTGGTGATCGTGGCCGGCACGTTCGCGATCTTCGGCGGCTCCGGCGACCCGGCCATCCAGCCCGACCCGGGCCGGCTGCTGGAGTTCAATCCGGAGACGACGCCGTTCCTCGCGGTGACCTCGGCGACCGCGCTGGCGTTCTTCGCCATGGTCGGCTTCGAGGACTCGGTGAACATGGCCGAGGAGACCAAGGCGCCGTCGCGCACCTTCCCCAGGATCGTGCTGCTGGGCCTGGCCGTCACCGCGCTCATCTACGTGGTGATCGCCGTGGTCACCTCGACCCTGGTGCCCACGGAGGAGCTGGCCGAGTCGGACGGGCCGCTGCTGCTGGTGGTGCAGGCGGCGCTGCCCTGGTTCCCGCCGGTGGCGTTCTCCGTCATCGCGATGTTCGCGCTGACCAACACCGCGCTGATCAACATGCTGATGGCGTCGCGGCTGCTGTACGGGATGGCCAACGAGCGGATCATCCCGCGCGCGTTCGGCAAGGTGCTGGAGCTGCGCCGGACCCCGTGGGTGTCGATCCTGTTCACCAGCGCCCTGGCGATCGTGCTGGTCAGCTCGGTGGACATCGCCAGCCTCGGCGGCACCACCTCCTTGCTGCTGCTCGTGGTGTTCGCGTTCGTGAACGTGGCCGTGCTGGTGCTGCGCAAGGACACCGTCGGGCACGAGCACTTCCGGGCCCCGACGTGGGCGCCGGTACTGGGAGCGATCACCTGCGCCTACTTCGCCAGTCCGCTGACCGGGCGCCCGCTGGCCGAGTACGCCATTGCGGGCACACTGCTCGGCATCGGCGTGGTGTTCTGGCTGGTCAACCACTTCGCCGCGAAGCGGGCCGCCGGTGGAGGCGCCGCCGAGGGGTGACGGCGCCGTCTGCGCTGCGCACGGAGCGCGGACGACCGGAATCCGGTCGGGCGGGGCGGGCGCCGCGGCGTCCGCCCCATTGCCGGGCAGGGCCGCGCCCCGCAGGCCGGCCCGCTACTCCCCGCTGAGTGCCGCAGCCAGCGCAGGCTCGACGGCGCCCCAGGAGGTGACGTCCAGGGGGTCGCCGACGGCGATCCGCCCGGGGGCGGTGACGGCGAACTTCGCCCCGAAGGCGACACCGCCCTCTGCGGCGCGGCGGTAGCCGGCCAGGGCCCGCAGCGGCTCCGGGCCGTCCTTCACGCCGCGCTCCTGGTCGACGGTCGTGACGGCGCAGCGGATGCAGAGCTTGGCGTAGCCCAGCTCCGCTGTGCCGGCGGCCGCGGTGCGCACCCGGTCTTCGGTGTGCGGTTCGGGCCATCCGTCGACGACGATGTTGGGGCGGAAGCGGTCCATCGGCAGCGCCGCGCCGCCGCTCTCGCCGATGCGGGCGTTCAGCAGGTCCAGCGATGACAGCGACGCCATCAGGAGAGCGGTGCTGTCGGCGAAGCCCGCGCTGCCCGGTGTTGCGCCGCCGGTGATGCGGTCGTGGCCGCGGGGCACCCGGACCAGGCGGCTGGGCGCGCCGAGCACATCGGAGAGCCACTCCGCGGCGGCGTCCCCCTGGTCGGCTCCGGTGTAGGGCGCGCCGTGCAGGACGACCGGGCGCAGCGGCCCGTCCTGGGCGGTGGGGACCGCGATGGAGCCGGCGCCCGGCGCGGCCAGTTCGAGTGCCGCTCCCCCGCCGGTGATCCGCGGCGCGATCCGCGCCATCGCCGGATCGCGCCGCTGGCTGCGGAACTCCCCGTCGGGGCCCCTGCGGCTGCCGGCGCCGCTGACGACCATGAACTCGCGGTCGTGCGCCAGGCCGCGCGGACCGGCCTCGGCCGACCCGACGCGCGTTCCCGCGCACCCCTTGACCGGGTAGACGACCAGCTCCGCGACTCGTGCCATGCAGGCGACGCTACCGCGGAACGGGGCGTCCGGGCTCCCCCGGGGGGCGCCGATCGTGCGCTGTGCCGCGCTTGCGGTGTCCCGCTCCGGCCGCGCCCTTGACGTGGCGGGTCTGCGCGGCACACACTGGAATTGGTCGTTCGACCAAGTCGATCGACCGGTACGACCGACCAAGCGACTCGGGCACCGGCGCGGTCCGCCGCGCAGGGGCAGCCGCGGCCTCCGCCGCGGGCCCGGGCGCACGGCCTTCCACCGAGAGGCGGATCCATGGCACCGTCGGCAGCGCACTCCGCAGAGCGGGGCGCCCACGTGCGCGCCCGGCTACTGGCGGCGGCGGCCGCACTCATCGGCGAGCGCGGCTGGGGCGCGGTCAGCACCCGCAGCGTCGCCGAGCGGGCCGGCGTCGCGCCCGGCCTCGTCCACTACCATTTCGCCTCCCTGCAGGCACTGCTGCGGACCGCAGCGCTGCAGACCATCGGCCAGGTGCTCGACGAGAGCCTGGCCGCGCTGCCCGGCAGCGGCGCCGGCGACGGCGTCGCCCTCCTGGCGGGTTCACTGGACGCCTACTCCGGCGACGATCCCACCTGCCACGTCTTCACCGAGACCTACTTGGCAGCCACCCGGGACCCGGAGCTGCGGGCGGCGGTCACCGGCGCACTGGAGCAGATGCGGGCCGGCGTCGCCGAGTGGCTCGCCGCCGCGGGCACCGCGGACCCCGAGCGGACCGCCGCGGTCATCGTCGCCTGCCTCGACGGCATGATGCTGCACCGCGCCTTCGATCCCGGCCTGACCTCGGCGGCGGTGGTTCCGGTCCTCCGCCGCGCGGTTGAGCCGGCCGCGGATCCGGGCACCCGGCAGACGGAAGGGGTACACCCGTGAAGGTTCTCATCGTCGGGGCCGGGATCGCCGGCCTCGCCCTCGCCGGCTGCCTGGGCCGCGCGGGCGTGCAGACCACCGTGGTCGAGCGCGCACCCGGGCCCCGGCCGCAGGGGTACATGATCGACTTCTTCGGCCCGGGCGCCGAGGCCGCGGAGACGCTCGGCATCCTGCCGCGCATCCGGGAGCTCGGCCACCGGTTCGAGGAGGCCGCCTTCGTCGACGGGCGCGGCCGGGCCCGCGCCTCGCTGGGGTTCGACTCCTATGCGGCGGCGTTCGGCGGCCGGCTCGTGTCGATCCTGCGTCCGGACCTGGAGCGCGCGCTGCGGGAGTGGCTTCCGCCCCAGGTGGAGCTCTGCTACGGCACCGCGCCCGTCGCGGTGGAGGACCGGGGCGACGGGGTACGGGTCGAGCTGTCCGACGGCTCAGCGGCCACCGCGGACGTCCTGGTCGGCGCGGACGGTATCCACTCGGCGGTGCGCTCGCTGGTGTTCGGGCCGGAGGAGGACTACCTGCACCGCCTGGGCTTCCACACGGCGGCCTACTTCTTCCGGGACCCGGAACTGCACGCGCAGGTGCGCGAGCGCTTCCTGCTCACCGACACCCTGGGCGCGCAGATCGGCCTGTACGGGCTGCCGGACGGGCGGGTCGCGGTCTTCGCCGTGCACCGCACCGCCGAGGCCGCTGTGCCCGCCGACCCCCGGGCGGCGCTCCGCGCCGCCTACGGGCACCTGGGCTGGGTGGTGCCGCAGGTGCTGGACCGGTGCCCGCCGGCCGGCGAGGTCTACTACGACGTGGTGGCGCAGACGTCGGCGGACCGGTGGAGCCGGGGCCGCACGGTGCTGCTCGGCGACTCCGGCCAGGCGGTGTCACTGCTGGCCGGGCAGGGCGCCTCGCTGGCGGTGGGCGGGGCCTTCGTGCTGGCCGGCGCGCTGGCGCGGTATCGCCCCGAGGAGGCCTTCGCGCACTTCGAGCGCGTGTGGCGGCCGCCGGTGGAGGAGCGGCAGCGCTCGGCCCGCCGCGGAGCGGAGTGGTTCCTGCCCGACTCGCGGACCCGGCTGGCGCTGCGCCGCGCGGCCGTGCGGCTGTCGGCGCTGCCCGGGGTGGACCGGTGGATCGCGACGTCGCTCTCGGGCAAGCCGACCCGTGCCGTGAGCGAGGCCGCAGCGGCCGCACCCCTCCTGGACCTCGGGCGCTGACCGGGCGGCGTCGGCCGCGGACCGCGCAGCGGCCGCGCCGATCCGCTCCCCGAACGCCGCCCGGCCCGTACTCCGGTCCGGTCCGCGGCCCCGCCGAGCTCTGTCAGGCCGGCTCGGCGACGGGCTCCGCGGATTCCGCGGCCGGGCCCTCGGCCCAGGCGCGCAGGGCGCGGAAGTGGGCGGGCAGCAGGCCGGTCTCCGGCGCAACGCCCAGCACGAGAGTGGGCGCGGCGTGGCGCGACGCGAGCCAGGAGCGGTCTCCGGCTCCGGTCTCGTCGTCGATCCAGGCGAACGGGCGGCGGCCGGCGTAGTCCGCCAGCGTGCGGGTCTTCCAGTGCAGGCCGGACGGGTCGCCGCGCAGCGGGCGCGGCCATTCCACGACCGGCAGCTCGGGCAGGCCGATGCGCGGCCCGATCCACTCGTTGGCTTCGTGCTCCCAGGTGGTGGCCCACACCGGCGTGAAGGGAAGGGCCCGGATCTGCTCACCGTGCTCGGCGTTGAGGACGACGGTCAGCGGCGCGGGGAGCGCGGCGCCCAGGGCCAGCGCCATCGAGTCGGGCAGCATGCGGTAGGCCCGGTAGGCGCTCGACCGGCCCTCCGGCGTCGACCGGAACGGGTTCAGGGGCCCGTCGACATCGATGAACAGCAGCGGACGCTCGTACACGCAGACCTCCCCGCAGGCCAGTGCAGCGCTCTGCTGCCGCGGGCTCCGGAGGATCCCCCGGAGCGGCCTGCTCTGCCCGTTCGGACGCCGCCGCGTCCCGGAGAGTTCACGGCCGGGCCCGCTGTGGCCGGTGCCGGACGCCCGCGGCGCCCGGCGCCGGGACACGGCGGCGCCGGGGCGCCCGCCGCGGCGTCAGCCCTGCGCGGCAGCTCCGGCGTAGGTGCCGAAGGTCCAGCTGCCGCCCTCGGGGTCGTGCACGGTCACGTTGCGTGAGCCGTAGTCGGTGTCGTAGGGAGCGGCGGCGATCTCCGCTCCAGCGGCCCGTGCCCGCTCGTGGACGGCGTCGGGGTCGGCGGTCACGATGTAGATGACAGCCGTCCCCGCGCTCTCGCCGGGATTCAGGCTGCCGAACATGACGCCGCCGCCCTCCGGCCACAGGTACTCGGCGTGCTCGACGCGGCCGTCCGCCCCTTCGGCGACGAAGGACTCGGTGAAGCCGAGCGCCTCGGAGAGGAAGCGGCGCCCCGCCTGGGCGTCGCGGAACCCGAAGCACGGCCACACGCCGGGCGCCGCGGTGTTCGTACTGGTCATCGTGTTCTCACTCATAGTCCCGATCATGCCGCGGCCCCTCGCCGGCGGCTTGTACAAACGGGAGCTCGGTGCGGACCCAGGCGGCCGGGGTGGCGCCGGCGAGCGCGTTCCACTCGCGGGTGAGGTGCGCCTGGTCGGCGAACCCGGCTTCCGCGGCGGCCGCGGCCGGCCCCGCCCCGCCGCGCAGCGCTGCGCCGCTGCGGTCGAAGCGGACGATCCGGGCGGCCTGCTTGGGGGTGACGCCGAGTGCGGCGCGGAAGCGCGCGCCCAGGTGGCGGCGGCTCCACCCGACGCGGCGCGCGGCCTCCTGCACCGGGAGCAGGCCGCCGGACTCCCGGGTCAGCTGCCAGGCGCGGCACACTTCCGGGTCGGCAGCCGCGGCGCTGCTCCTGCGCCGGGCGGCCAGCAGGGCGGTGTCGAGGAGACGGAAGACGTCGCGCCACGCGACGGCGGCGGCTGCGCGCTCGGTCAGCTCGCGCACGCGGGCGGGCGGGAGGAGGAGGGCCAGGTCGACCGTCGTGCCGGAGAGTTCGGCCGCTGGGGCGGCGAACAGGCCGCGCGCTGCCAGCGGGTCCACGCTGACGTGCACGCCCCGCTGCTGGCGCGTCTGGTCGATCAGGACCGGTTCCAGGTGCAGCCCGCCGACGGCGGCCTGCACGCCGTCCGCGCTCCCGCCCTCGACCGCGCCCTCCCGTATGCGCAGCGGCGTGTCCAGGGCGAGGATGAGGGTGAGGTACGGCGACGGCAGACCGGCGTGCACGGCCGGGGCCGCACCCGCGGTCGTGTAGCCGACGTAGGACGCGACGGCACTCCGCAGCGCGGGGTGCGGACGCCCGACCGCCCAGTCACCGTCCTCCACAGGTCCAGGTTATGCGCTGCTCCCCGGATCGGCCCGGTGGAGGAACCGCCGCACGCTGCCCGGCCGATGGGCACCGCGGCGGGACGCCGCGATCCGGCGTCAGGCGCGCCGGCGGCTGATGACGACGGGGACGGTGGCGTGGTGGAGCAGCGTCTGGCTGACCGAGCCGAGCAGGAGCCCGGCGAAGCCTCCGTGGCCGCGCGATCCCACGATGATCATGTCGGCGCCGCTGGAGGCCGCGATCAGGGCGTGCGCCGGCTGGTCCTCGACCACCTGCACGTCCACCTCCACCCCCGACGTCGCCTCGGTGCGCGCCTCCTCGACCATGGCCCGGGTGGCGTCAGCAGCCGCGCTGCTCGCTGCCTGGCGCTCGGCTGCGTAGCCCGCCATCTCGACCATCACCGGGTCGGGCGGCGGGATCACCTGCCAGGCGCGGACCACGGTCACCGAGGCGGACTTGCGCGCAGCCTCCGCCAGCGCGTAGCGCAGGGCCTCGGCGGAGTCGGGAGAGCCGTCGACGCCGACCACGGCCCGGTAGTGCGGCCGGTACTCGGGGCCGAACCCGTGCGGGACGACAGCGACGGGGCACTGGCCGTGCGCACTGACCCGCAGGCTCACCGACCCCAGGAACGCGGCGCGCACCCCGCCGAGGCCGCGGGAGCCGACCACGACGAGGTCGGCGGTGCGCGAGGCGCGGATCAGGGCCGGCGCCGGCTCGCGTGCCGAGACGCTGGTGCGCACCTCGAGGTCGGGGCAGGCCTGCGTGACGTGCTCGGTCTCGGCGCGCAGCAGGGTCGCCGCCCGGTCGGCCGCCTCCGGGGTCGGGGTGAGCCGGACCGGGGAGCCGAACGGCACCGAGATGAGCGGCATGCTGACCGCGACGAGCAGCGTCAGCGGCGATCCCCGGCGCTGGGCCGCGCGAGCGGCCCACGCGAGTGCGTGGCGGCCGCCCTCGGAGCCGTCGACGCCGACGACCACGCCGGCCGCCGCATCCTCACCGGTGGAGTGCACCGCCTCGCCCGCGGTGTCAAGGCTGTGGTCGTGGCTGTTCACCGCATCCGCCCCCGCTCGCGCGTCACTGGTCCGGCGGGGCGGGACGCGGCCCGCCCCTCGCCCGACGAGCCTACGACGGCGCCGGCGGGCGGCACCGGTTCCCGCCGCTGCGTCCGGGCAAAGCTTCCGGCCGGATCCTGCCAATCGGGGCGGAGCACCGGCGTCTCCGGTGCCGCACACCGCCGCCGGGACAGCGGGGCGGCCGCCCATGAAAGCGGGAAGAAAGAACCCTCTCCGATCCTGTGTGCATGACGGTCCGACCCGGCCCGCGGGCGCCGGCCAGGACGGGGCCTGCCCCGCACCGGGAGGACCGTCACCACAGCTTCGGCGCCGCTGAGGGCCGCCGGTGCCGCGGCCCCGCGCCGGTGCCCGGGCCAGCCGCGCGCCCGAGTGTCCCCAGGAGGGGCCGTCACTCTTCCGTCGGCTGGCCGGTCCAGACGCGGGCGGCGGTGCCGTCGGCGATGCGGTCGGCGTAGAAGCCGACTTTGTACTCGATGAGGGCGAGGGCGCCCTCCAGTTCGGCGATGCGGGCGCGTACGTCGTCGCGGTGGGCGCGCAGCAGCTCCAGGCGCTCGGCTTCGGTGCCTTCACCGGCGCGGACGAGCTCGGCGTAGCGGCGGATCCGCGGAAGGGGCATGCCGGAGGCGCGCAGGCTGGAGCAGACGGCGAACCACTCCAGGTCGGTGGCGCCGTACGCGCGCCGTCCGGCGGGGTCGCGGCGCACCGGCCACGGGAGCAGACCCTCCTTCTCGTAGAAGCGCAGCGTGTGCACGCTCAGACCGGTGCGTTCGGCGGCGCGGCCGATCCCCATGGCGGGTGCGTCGTCCATAGCGGAAGGCTAGGGGGCGCCCCGGAGGGCTCCGGACCGCGGGCCCCGGCCTTGACCTCGAGTCAGCTCGAGGTCCTAGGTTGCCGCGCATGAACACACACGAGAACGGCCGGGGCCCTGGCAGCGGCAGGGCCACCCTGGTCACAGGCGGATCTTCGGGCATCGGCGCGGCGCTGGCGCTGCGCCTGCTGAAGCAGGGCGGCCGCGTCGCCGTCACTGGACGCGGCGCCGCGCGGCTCGACGCCTTCGCCGACCGCGCCGGGCGCCCCGGGGAACTCCTGGTGCTGCCGGGCGACGCAGCCGAGGAGGCCGATGTGGCGGCGGCCGTTGCGGCGGTCCTCGATCGGTTCGGCCGCCTGGACGCCGCGGTGGCCAACGCGGGGTTCGCCACCCACGACGACGTCGTGTCGGGCGACCCGGCCGGCTGGGGTCCGATGGTGCTGGCCAACGTGCTCGGCCCGGCGCTGCTGGTGCGCGCCGCGCTGCCGGCGCTCCGGAAGTCGCGGGGGCGGCTGGTCCTGGTGGGCAGCGTCGCCGGACTCGTGCCGACGCCGGGCAACCTGTACGGGGCGACGAAATACGCGGTCACCGGCCTCGCTGAGAACACCCGCCGGGCGGTGGCCGGAGACGGCGTCGGCGTCACCCTCATTGCGCCGGGCCGCGTCGGCACCGCATTCTGGGACCCGGCCGGCGGCCCTCCGGCCGGATCCGGACTGACCGCTGGCCACGTGGCAGACGCGGCTGTGTGGGCGCTCGACCAGCCGCCGGGGGTGGACGTCAACACCATCACCCTGCGCCCGCTCGGCCAGGCCGCCTGAAACACAGCGGCCCGATGTCACTCCCCAGCCGGATACTGGAGGGGGCGGGGGCACCTCCTGGCCGCACGGAGAGGAGAGGGCTATGGCTTCGCGTCCCACCGGCCGCACGAAAGACGCCGGCTTCCAGATCGGGGTCTCCCGCACGCTGGCGGTCCCGCCCGAGCGCCTGTGGGAGTTCGTCACCGGCAGCCGCGGCCTGGAGCTCTGGCTCGGTGCGGCGCCGGAGGGGCCGCTGGTGCGCGGCGAGCCCTACCGCAGCGCCGGCGGAGCGTCCGGCGAAGTGCGGGGGCGGCGCGAAGGCGAGCGGCTGCGGGTCACCCGGCGCATCGACGGCGAGCAGGCGACAACGCTCCAGTTCTCCATCAGCACCACTCCTTCGGGCACCCGCCTCGCCCTGCACGAGGAGCGCCTCCCCGACGCCGCGGCCCGCGAGCGCCGCCGCACCCATTGGCAGTCCGTCATGGACTCGATTGCCGCTGCCGTGGAACACGACGCCTGACCCGCGGCCTGGACCGCGTTGGGGGAACGCTCCGGGCCGCAGAGTCCGACGAGGCCCCCGTGGAACTGGTCGGCGCGCCCGGAGATGGGCGCGTCCCCCACAGCCGGCGTTCCCGTTCATTCAAGACGCCCTGCGCCGATCGCGGAAATCTGGCCGGACGGCGGTCAGGATCCGCCGTCCACCGCGATGGAAGGGCAGAACGAATGACCGTCACCAGGATCATCGCCTACGCGTCGGGGAGCGAGCGCGAGCGGTCGCGCGCGTTCTACACCGCGGTGCTCGGGCTGCAGGCCGCAATGGAGGATCCGGTGCTGGCGCTGGCCTCTCCCGGCAATCCGACCGCGCAGGTCCTCATCGCGCCGCCCGGGATGGACACCCCGGAGCCGGCGTTCGGCGTCGACGTCGGAACACCGGAGGCGGTGGACGCCGCCCACGCGGCCGCCGTCCGGCAGGGGCTGCGCATCCTCCGCCCGGTCGCCGACGAGCCGTGGGGCGTCCGCCGCTTCTTCGTGGAGGACCCGGGCGGGACCACCGTCAATGTCCTGGCGCACCTGCCGGAACAGGGTGGGGATCGGTGACGCCGACTCCGGGGTTTGACTTCGCGTTAAGTCGAAGTTCTACGGTCGGCGCATGAGTACACCGCAGCGGTTGTCCCCGGAGGACGAGGCAGAGGTCCGCGCGCTCGTCGCGCGGCTGGAGGAGCACCAGAGCGACGTCGGGCCGCTCACGGCCGAGCACACACCCGGCACGGTGATCGTGAATGTCGCGGGCCGGCGCCTGCTCGGGCGCGACAGCTTCCGCTCGGCGATGGAGGCGGCGCTGTCCTCGCCGCTCAAGGACGTGCGCACGTCGCTGGAGGTGCTCGACGTGCGCGCGGCCGCGGCCGGCGTGGCCATCGTCAGCTGCACCAAGACCATCCACGACGAGCGGCCGGAAGCCCCGACCACCGTTCCGGAGGCGGGCGCGCTGACCTACGTCGTGGTCCGCTCCGGCGAAGGGTGGCAGGTGGCGCTGGCCCAGACCACGCCGACCGGCGCGTGACCCGGGTCCGCCCGCGGCCGCCCCGGCGGGCGCGGACGGGCCCCGTGCACGCCGGGGCGGCGTGGTCGAACGAGGACGCGGATGCGAGGCTGGCCCCATGGCCACTCCCCCGTTCGGACAGCCCGCGCCCGGCGCCCGCATCGGCGTGAGCGCGATCGTGCTGCGCCAGGGCCGCGTCCTCCTCGGCCGCAGGCGCGGCGCCCACGCCGCCGGAACCTGGGCCTTCCCCGGCGGCAAGGTCGATCCGGGCGAGGACCCCGCGGCGGCGGTGGCGCGCGAGCTCACCGAGGAGACCGGGCTGCGGGCCCGCACCGTGCGCCCGGTCGGATGGACCGACGACCGGTTCCCCGGTGAAGGCCTCCACTTCGCGACGCTGCACCACCTGGTCGACGCCTCCGGGGTTCCGGAGGAGCGCGAGCCCGACAAGGTCGAGCGGTGGGACTGGTTCGGCTGGGACGAGCTGCCGCATCCGCTCTTCTCCCCCATCACCGCGCTCCGCGCCACCGGCTGGCGGCCCGCGGACTGACCGGGAGCGTCCCGCCCGACCCCTGGTTTGCCGGAACGGCAAGCCGATTGGCGCTGTGCGGGGTGCGCGGCAACGATGGGGCCATGAACCACGACGCACGGCATTCGGCGGCGCCCGAGGGCGGAGCACCGCAGCCCGACGAAGACGAATTCTGGACCCAGGAGTTCTGGGACGGCCGCTACCGCGAGCGCGAGGCGCTGTGGAGCGGCGCGCCCAACCGGGTCCTCGTTGACGAAGCCGGGCCGCTGCCGCCCGGCCGCGCGCTCGACGTGGGCGCCGGCGAGGGCGGCGACGCCGTTTGGCTGGCCGCCCGCGGCTGGCAGGTCACCGCCGCCGATGTCTCCGCGGTCGGCCTGGAGCGCACGGCCGCCCAGGTCCGCGCGGCGGGCGAACTGCCCGGATCGGTCACCACCTGGCAGGTCGACCTGCTCGCAACCGCGCCCGAACCGCGCAGCTACGACCTGGTGTCGGCCTTCTTCTTCCACCTGCCGGCCCGCCACCGCGACCGCGTCTTCGCCGGCCTCGCCGAGGCGGTCGCCCCCGGCGGCACCCTCCTGATCGTGGGCCACCCTGAGTCGCACCTGCGCGCACACGCCGAAGCGGCCGGCGAGGAGGTCGACGCCTCCCGCCTGGACGGCCTGTTCACCGCCGACCAGGTCGCTGCCGGCCTCGACCCGGGCTCGTGGGAGATCGGCACCGCCGAGGAGCGCCGCCGCGACGCCGGCCCGGCCGCCTCCGACCTCCCCGGCCACGACCACGCCGATATCGTCGTCCGCGCCCGCCGCACCGCCTGATTCCGGCGCCCGGCAGCCCTCCCCTCTGCTCCAGGCGGCGCGGCGCTGCCTGGAGCGGCGGCACGGGCGGACGCGCCCTGGAACCGCCGGCGGTACCGCGCAGGCGTTCGGCCTCGCTCCGGTCCACGCGCGCGGCGTGCCCGGCCCGCGGGGAAGGGCGGCCCGCCTCCGCCGGGCTCACCCCGGGTGGGCCGCAGCGGAGCATTCGCGCTCGCGCCGGCAGCCTCCCTGCAGGAGAGGCCCGCTGCCCGCCGCGCTGCCCCGCTTCGCCCTCAGGGATCGATACCGGCGGCGCGGCGGACGTCGCCGGCGAGGGCGGCCAGGCGCAGGCTGTCGGACCACGGCATGAGGGGGCTCTCCGCGGCGCCGGCGCGCACCAGGTCCGACACTGCCTCGGCCTCGTACTCCATGCCGTTGGCGCGGTGCGGGAAGTCGAGGGAGCGGGCAGCGCTGCGGCCGCTGGTCAGGGTGTAGCCGCTGGCGCGGAACCATTCGGGGATCGCGATCGCGCCGTCGTCTCCCTCGATCCGCACGTGCGGGTCGAGGGTGCGGTCCAGGGCGGCGGTGAACTCGAGGCGGGCACCGCCGGCGGCGTCCTCGATGACGGCATGGATCTCGGCATCGACGCCGCTGGGGGCCAGCCGCGCTCGCGCCGTGCCGACGACCGGCTCAGTGAGCAGCCGGCAGGCCAGTGCGAGCGGGTAGACGCCCAGGTCGAGCAGTGCGCCGCCGCCCAGCTCCGGGGCGTAGCGGCGGTCGGCGGCGTCGAACGGCACAGCCCAGCCGATGTCGGCCTGCGCCGAGCGCAGGGCGCCGATCTCGCCGATGGCGATGCGGCCGAGGGCGTCCTGCACCGCGGGCAGGAACCGGGTCCACATCGCCTCCATCAGGAAGCAGCCGGAGTCGCGGGCCGCCGCCACGATGCGCTCGGTCTGGCCGGAGTCCACGGCGAGCGGCTTCTCGCACAGCACGCCCTTGCCCGCCTGCAGCAGCTCGACGGCGGCGGCTTCGTGGTCGGTGTGCGGCGTCGCGATGTAGACGACGTCGACGCCGGTGTCGGCGGCCAGCACCGACCGGCCCGCGTGCCGCCGCGGGATCGCCCAGCGGTCGGCGAACGCGTGCGCCGACTCGACGGTGCGTGAGCCGACCGCGACCGCACGTGCCCCGGGAACCACCGCCAGCGCCTCGAGGAAGCGCTCGGCGATCATGCCGGTGCCGAGAATCCCCCACCGGATCTCTCGCAATTGATCGGCCGCGTCTTTCTCTCCTGCATTGCCACCCATGAAACACGATGCTAAGCAATTTCCGAGCCGGAGAGAACAGCCGCGGGCGCCACAGTGATGTGCACCGCGCCACTCCTTCCCCCGAAATCACCGGCCCCGGAACCGTCTGCGCTCAGGGCGGTCCGGCACCGAGCGCCGATTTTCGCGGAGTTTCCCCGCGGCCGCAGCGGATTCCGCCGAACGGGTCCGGAATAGCCACCGGGAGCCGCACCGAAGACGGCGCCGAATTATGGCGGAGCGGCCGTCCGGTTCCGGCCCCGCATCTTTTGGAAATCCGGCCTTTCGGCCCTTGCGGGAATCCGTCGGGCCCCGCTGGATCCCGCCGTTGCGACGCGCAGCGCTGACCCGCGCCGAACCTCCCCGTGCGCGGCAGAGGGGCAGTATGCGGCGGCCCAGCCGGAAGCCGCCCCGCCGGCCGGCGTCCGGCCGCCGCCTATTCGGATCGCGGAGCCGCACCGCCGGCCCCTAGCCTGGAAGTCCGCTGCATCCCCGGAGGCTTCTGTGACCGACCGCGACCGCCTGCGCGCCGACTGCGCGCGCTGCTTCGGGCTGTGCTGCGTGATCCCGGCCTTCACCCGGTCGGCAGACTTCGCCGCGGACAAGCCGGCCGGCACCCCCTGCGGCAACCTGCAGCAGGACTTCGCCTGCGGCATCCACGACCGGCTGCGCGGCAGCGGGTACGCCGGCTGCACGGTCTACGACTGCTTCGGCGCGGGCCAGCGGCTGTCGCAGGAGACCTTCGGCGGCCGCGACTGGCGCACCGGCCCGGAGCACAAGGCGGCGATGTCCGCTGCCTTCCCCGTGCTGCGCGACCTGCACGAGCTCCTCTACTACCTCGCCGACGCCGCGGAGCTCGACGTTCCGCAACCGCTGCGCTCCGAACTGGAAGCGGTCTCCGCCGATCTCGACCGGATCGCCGGGGGTCCGCCCGAGTTGCTCGCGGCGTCCGACACGGCGGCGCACCGGGCCGCAGCCAACCCGCTGCTGGTGCGCGCCTCCGACCACGCCCGCCGAGGCGGACCGGCACCCGACCACCGCGGCGCCGACCTCGCGGGCGCCCGCCTGGCCCGCGCTGACCTGCGCCGGGCGAGCCTGCGCGGTGCGCTGCTCATCGGTGCCGACCTCCGCGGCGCCGACCTCCGCCGGGCCGATCTGACAGGGGCCGACCTCCGCGGGGCCGACGTCGCCGGCGCCGACCTGTCGACGTCGCTGTTCCTGCTGCAGTCGCAGCTCGACGCGGCCTCCGGAGACTCTGCGACGCTGCTCCCCGAGCGCTTGAGCCGCCCGGGCCACTGGCCCCAGCGCTCGCGCCGCACGCAGCAGGCGCGTCGGTCCCGCCGCCCCCGGCGGCACTGACTTCGCGCCGCGCAGCCGCAGCAGCCGCCGGCCTGCACCGCGCGAACGGCCCGGTTTCCTCCATCGGTACCGATGTGCGCACCGCTTCCACAGGACTGGTCCGCTGGCAGCGGCCGGCCCCCGGCGGCAGCCACCGCTCCGGCCGGCCGCGAAGAGTCCCGGCGCCCCGCCCCCTGCGCCGCTTCGGACCGCGGCCGCGGGGGTCCACGGCCCCTCAGCGGCCGCGGGCGGTGCCGGCCCAGTGGAGACGCTGCTCCCTGCGCGGTCTGCGCCGAAGCCGCGCCTCCCCGCGGGCGCGGTCCCCGCTGCGTGAGGCGCCCGCTCCGGAACAGCGGGATGCCGGCGGCGGGCTCGGGTGCCCGGGGCCGCCTTGCCGCTCCCGGGCCGGGCACGGCTCCCGCGGCGCCCCTCCGGCGTGCCGGGCACCCGGATCTGCCGCGCGGTGAGCAAGCTGCCCGTGCCCGCCGGCGGGCAGCCGCGGACGGGACCGCCGACCCGCGCGTGCACTGACCTGCCGCTGTGGTGCAGGATCGGCGGAGGGCCCAGTGCCGCGTCCGGCGCCGGCCCGCACCACCACCGACGCATGGCGCCCCGGCCGGTCCGGGGCGCAGAGGAGTACCGCATGGCCGAAGCGCGCAGAGCACCGCAGACCCACCAGGGACGCGTCGTCCGCACCGAGCGGATCACGCCGGGGATGCAGCGCATCGTCCTCGGCGGCCCCGGCCTTGCGGCGTTCTCCCCCGGCGCCTTCACCGACCTGTACGTGAAGCTCGTCTTCCCCGCTCCGGGGGCCGACTACCCCGAGCCGTTCGACCTCGGCCGGATCCGGGCTGAACTGCCGCGCGACCGCTGGCCGTCGCTGCGCAGCATCACCGTGCGCGCCTGGGACGCCGCGGCCCGGGAGCTCACGCTGGACTTCGTGGACCACGGCAGCAGCGGCCTCGCCGGCCCGTGGGCGGCCGCGGCACAGGAGGGTGACACCATCCGCTTCGCCGGTCCGGGCGGCGGCTACGCCCCGTCGGCCGACGCCGGGCTGCACCTGCTGGCCGGCGACGCGAGCGCCCTCCCGGCCATCGCCGCCTCCGTGGAGCAGCTCCCGCGAGGCGCCGTCTTCCACGCCCTGGTCGAGGTCGACGGCCCCGCGGAGGAGCAGGACGTCCGCTCCCCGGACGGGCAGCCGGTCACCTGGGTGCACCGGTCGGGGCCGGCCGGGGCGGCCCTGGCCGACGCGGTCCGCGCCCTGGACCTTCCCGCCGACGGCACCGGCGGCGCCGCGGCTGGCGGTATCCAGGCGTTCGTGCACGGCGAGGCCGGGTTCGTCCGCGGCCTCCGCCGCCACCTCCGCCTCGACCTCGGCATCCCCCGCGAGCGCCTGTCGGTCTCCGGCTACTGGCGCCTCGGCCACGACGACGAGTCCTGGCGCGCCGCCAAGCCCGCCTGGAACGCCGAGGTGGAAGCCGAGCAGGACGCCGCGGCGGCGAACTGAGGCGCGGCTCCGGGCAGGCGCCGCGACGGCGGAGCTGGGCGGGGGCCAGACATCACGGCAAGGGCCGCTGCGCCGGCAGCCCCTCCACTCTGTCCCGCCGCTGCAGAGTCGGCGGGCGGCCAGGGTTTCTGCTGTTCGCGGGGCTGGGGAGGGGCGGGGCGGCTCAGACCATGGGCTCCCGCTTCTCTGCTGCCGGATTTCCGGTGTTCAGTGCGTCAGGCAAGCGGAAAACCGGCAGCGACGGCAGAACTGGGCAGGGGCCTGGGCCGAGCGGCGGGCTGGTCACTGGTGAGCCGTAAGGCATCAAGAAAAGGGCGGCTTCGCCGACAGTCTTCCGCTCTGGGCCACGACTTCAGAACCGGTGTGCGAACAGTCGTGCGGCTGACCATGGGGCCAGAACGGCACGGGCCGCAGACTCCCGCTCTTCGGAAGCCGGCCGACCGGTGTTCAGTGCGTCGGACAAGCGCAAAAGCGGCAGCAACGACGAGGCCGGGAGGGCCTTGGGGCGGTGGCCGAGTGGTGGGCTGGTCGCGGGGCGGGGGCACATGCCAGGAAATCGGGCACTGCACCGGGGCCCCTGCAATCCCGCCCAAGCAAGCACCACCCTCCCCCTGCGGGGCCGTGCACGCAGAGCCCGCTTCCGCGCCCCGCGGACCTGCTCAGAACACGAGATCACGCAGCGTGGCGGTGTCCGATTCCCGCGCACCCACCTTTTCCGCGGCCCGATCGGCAAAAAGGCGCGAGTCGCGGCGTCGGATTGGCCGCTTTGGGCAGTTTGGGGCAGGAGTGACCTCGCAGCCCGCGGAAAAGGAACGCGCCGCACTCTTCCACGTGGGCCCCCACACCGGACACCCGCACCCCGTCGGTGACTGGCGCCCGAATTGGCCCGATATGTCGCCACGCAGAGGGAAACCAGCCCTGGATTTGGGTCGTGGAGGGACCACTCCTCCCGATTCCGCGCGGATTCGCCGCTGAAAAGGTGGGATTCGTGGCGGCGATGAGGTGTTACCAAGGGTTCGCGAACCACCCGCGCTGACCCGGCCCGCCGGCGGCCGACTCTCCAGCCTCTCTATTCACACCAGTCACACCCGCCCCACGCGCCCGGCCCGCGGCCCCGCCCTGTGGCAAACCCGCGCCCGGCCGCCGCCCCGAGCTTCCGGCCACCGCTGCCGCCGCTGCCGTCTTTGGCTTGTCCGACGCACTGACCAACCCGCCATCCGACCGCCTCCGCGCGCGAGCCCCCTGCCTCCTCCGTCCCTTCAGTCGCATCCACCCCACGACCAGCCGCCGCCCGGACGCCTCCCGGAGCCCTGCCCGGCCTCGCCGTCGCCGCCGCCTTTCCGCTTGTCCGACGCACTGAGCACCGGCCAGCCGGCTGCAGAGAAGCGGGAGCCTACGGTCTCAGCCGCCGCAGCCCCGCGCCCAGCAGCACCTGGTCACACACCGTCCCCGAAACGGCGGAACAGAGCACAAGGCGTCCGGCGAAGCCGCCCCTGCGCTTCCCGGAGGACGCAGGGACCGGCGAGCACACCTCGATGGGCCGGTGCGCAGGGGCCCGCGCCTACTCCCTCTGGCGGCGCTCTTCGAGGACCCGGTCGATGTCGATCGGGCCGATTGTGATCGGGGGCCCCGCCTGCGGGGAGCGGATCTCGGCGGCGATGACGGCGTTGACGTCGGCCAGGATCCGGCGGGCCTCGTCGTCGGTGCGGGCGGCCAGTGCGGCGGCCCGGGCGTCTTCGGCCTCCCTGCGCAGTGCGAGTGCCCGGGGCAGTGGGGCGACGCCCTCTTCCTGGGCCTTCTTGCGCACCCACCACAGGTCGTCGCGCGGCCGGTCGATGTCCGGGATGGGCTTCCCCCGGCCCGGCAGGTTGTCGAACTCCCCGCGGTCCTCGGCTTCCCGCACGAGGCGGTCCACCCAGGACTCGAAGCCCTCGCCAGCGGGCTTGCGCTCAGTCACGGCGTCTCCTTCGCGGCAGGACCCGGCGTCGGCGCTCCCGTCCATGCTAGACCGCAGCGCGGCGGACACTACAGCCCCAGTCCGCGGTAGCGGGCCGCGCGCGCCGCGGCGCGTTCTCCCGGGTCGGCTTCGACCAGCGGCACCAGTTCCCGGGAGAGGGCGGCGCCGAGGCGGATGCAGAACGCCTCCGGCTCGTCGGCCGCGTCGGGACGCTCCGGCACGACCCGGTCGGCGATGCCCGCTGCGGCCAGGTCGGCCGACCGGATGCCCTGCTGCGCCGCGACGTCGCCGGCCCGGTCCACCGTGCGGTGCAGGAGCACCGACGCCCCCTCCGGCGGCAGCGGCGACAGCCACGCATGCTGGGCGCACAGCACCCGGTCCGCGGGCGCCAGGGCCAGCGCGCCGCCGCCGGTCCCCTGCCCCAGCAGCACCGCTACCGTCGGCGCGGACAGGGTCGCCAGCTCGGTGAGGCAGCGCGCGATCTGCCCGGCCACCCCCTGCTCCTCAGCTTCCCTGCTCAACGCCGCACCGGGGGTGTCGATCACCGTCACCAGCGGCAGCCCCAGCCCGGCGGCCAGCCGCATCCCCCGCCGCGCCTCGCGCAGTGCCGCCGGCCCCATCGGCCGCTCCCGCGTCTGCCGTGCCCGGTCCTGCCCCAGCAGCACACACGCGGAGTCGCCGAAACGGGCCAGGGCGAGCAGGAGGCCGGGGTCGGATTCGCCTTCACCGGTGCCGTTGAGGGGCACGACATCACTGGCCGCGAACTTCAGCAGCTGCCGCACCCCCGGGCGATCCGACCGGCGGGAGCGCCGCACCGACTCCCAGGCCGCCACCTCACCTCCGCCTCCAGCGCCGGCGGGCTCCGCCTCCTCCGCGCCGGCGCCGTTCACCGGCACGGCACGCGGGCCCGCGGACCCGCCGGGGGCAGCTGTGCGGGCCGGCGCCGCCGGCGGTTCCGGCAGGGCCGGGGCACCCGCACCGGCCGGTGCGGCGCCGCGGGCGGCGAGGACGGACAGCGCGCGGTCGGCGGTCTCGGCGAGGGCGTCGAGGTCCAGAACGGCGTCGACAATGCCGTGCCGGTGCAGGTTCTCGGCGCGCTGCACGCCCTCCGGGAACGGCTGGCCGTACAGCGCCTCGTACACGCGGGGGCCGAGGAAGCCGATGAGTGCGCCGGGCTCGGCGACGGTCACGTGGCCGAGCGACCCCCACGAGGCGAGCACCCCGCCGGTCGTCGGGTGGCGCAGGAAGACCAGGTAGGGCAGGCCGGCGGCCTTGTGTGCGGCGACTGCGGTGGAGATCTTGACCATCGACAGGAACGCCACCGTTCCCTCCTGCATGCGGGTGCCGCCGGAAGCGGGCGCCGCCAGCAGCGGCAGGCGCTCCGCGGTCGCCCGCTCCACCGCGGCGGTGACCCGCTCGGCGGCCGCGACGCCGATGGAGCCGGCGAGGAAGCCGAACTCGCCGACGACCGCGGCGACCCGGCGGCCGCGGAGCCGCCCCTCGCCCGTGAGCACCGCCTCGTCGCAGCCGGTCGCCCGGCGCGCCGCACTGAGCGCCGCCGCGTACTCCGCGCCGATGCCGGCCGCGGGCGCGGCCGGCGGACCGTCCCAGGAGGTGAAAGACCCGGTGTCCAGGGTGCGCCGGAGAAGTTCGTGCGCCGAATACCCGGTACCCATAGACGCCCTCCGCAAGAAGAGGAAGAGTGGATAGGCCAATTACCGGCAGCCTCGCATGCGGCGGAGCGTTTGGGAAGACCGCTCTCCGGACGGCAGGGGTGCCGTTCTAGTCTGGTGCCGCCGTTTCCGTGCGGCGCCGCCGAGAGCGAAGGAGCGCGCCCGCGTGCCAGACCGTCTTCAACCGCGGCCGCCGGCCCGGCCGCGCCTGTACGAGCAGCTCGTCGAGCGCCTCGTCGAGCACATCCGCGAGGCAGGGCTGGAGCCGGGTGACCGGCTGCCGCCGGAGCGCGAACTGGCGGCGTCGCTGGCGGTGAGCCGCGCCTCGCTCAGCCAGGCGCTGGTGGCGCTGGAGGTGCAGGGCGTCCTCGACGTGCGGCACGGCGACGGCGCGATCATCCGGCGCACCGCGACCGAGGCGGGTGTGCTGGCGCTGCTGCGGGACCGCGCGAACCGGCACGCCGAGGTGGTCGAGGCCCGCCAGGCACTGGAGGTGAAGCTCGCCGAACTGGCCGCCGAGCGGCGCACCGACGCCGACCTCGCCGAAATCGACGCGGCCCTGGCACTGATGCGCACCGATGTCTATGCCGGCGGGCGCGGAATCGACGGCGACGCCCGCTTCCACGCGGCGATCACCGCTGCGGCGCGCTCCCGGCTGCTGGCCCGGATGATGGACGAGCTCGCCCCGATGATCCGCGGAACCCGGCTGGAGTCGCTCTCCCAGCCGGAGCGCCCGCCGGCGTCCCTGGCCGACCACACCCGCATCGCCGAGGCCGTCCGCCGCCGCGACTCCCGCGGCGCCGCGGAAGCCATGCGCGACCACCTCCTGCTGGTCTCCGAGATCGGCGCCCCCGACCAGCTCCCCGAGAACCCGCAGTGATCCGCGGATGCCGCCCCTGGGGCCGGCTTCCGCGGCGCGCCGGGATCGCACCCGCACGCGGGCGATCGGCCCGGGGGGAGAGAGCGAGCAGACTTCGGCCGGTGCTGCCCTCCATGCGGATGCGCTGCGCTCGGCTGTACCCGGACGCGAAGCACCGACGCGGGGCCGCTGGTCCGCCGCCCCGGCAGACCCGCCTTCACCGCGGACCGCAGCGCACCCCCGCCGCCGGTCCGGCTCGGGGGCAGGGACCGCGCGCTGCGCTCGGCCGGCCCCGCCCGCGGAACCGTCCGCGCAGGAACGCCGTTGAGCCGGCCGCGAGGCCGCTTTCCAGCGGTTCGGCTCAGCGGCCCCGCCCGCGGACACCGTCACGCGCTACCAGCCGCTCCTGCGCCGCGGGCGCCGGCCCGGCCCTGCGGCCTCCCGCGCCGGGAGCCGCTGAGAGCGGGACCCGGCCCTCAGCGGCTCCGGGCCGCTTCTGCACGGCCCCCGGGCCCACCCGGGGGCCTCGGCCGGCGGCAGAATGCCGGCAGGACGGCCGCGACGGCCAGATGAGGAGGCACTGTGACTGACCCCCGCACCAGCAGCGAGCCCCTGCACTACACCGATGCCGTGGAGCTTGCCCGGCGGATCAGGGGGCGGGAGGTGTCGGCCCGCGAAGTGCTCCAGGCCCATCTGGACCGGATCGCGGCGGTCGGCGGCGCGATCAACGCCGTCGTGACGCTGGATGCCGACGGGGCGCTGGAGCAGGCCGCAGCCGCCGACGAGGCGCTCGCGTCCGGCGCCGAGCCCGGGCCGCTGCACGGGCTTCCGGTGGCGGTGAAGGACACCCACGCCACCCGCGGGATGCGCACCACGCTGGGCTCGCCGATCTTCGCCGACTCCGTGCCCGGCGCCGACGACCTCGTCGTGGAGCGGATGCGTGCCGCGGGGGCGGTCGTCATCGGCAAGACGAACGTGCCCGAGTTCGCGGCCGGCTCGCACACCTTCAACACCGTGTTCGGCACCACCCGCAACCCCTACGCCCCGGACCGCTCGGCGGGCGGCAGCAGCGGCGGCGCCGCGGCCGCTCTCGCCGCCGGGATGCACCCGATCGCCGACGGCTCCGACATGGGCGGCTCCCTGCGCAACCCGGCGTCGTTCACCAACACCGTTGGACTGCGGCCCACCCCCGGACGCGTTCCCGACTGGCCCTCCGACCTGCCGTGGGAGACGCTGGCGACGGCCGGGCCGATGGGCCGCACCACCGCCGACGCCGCGCTGCTGCTGTCGGTGCTGGCCGGGCCCGACCCGCGCGCTCCCGCGGCGCTCGGCGAGGCGGGGGCGCTGTTCGCACCGCCGCTGCGGCCGCGGGCGGCCGGGCTGCGGGTCGCGGTCTCCCCCGCCTTCGGCGGTGCGCTGCCGATCGAGCCGGAGGTTGCGGCGGCCGTCGCCGCGGCCGGGCGCACGATGGAGGAGCTCGGCGCGCACGTGGCCGAGGAGCTGCCGGACTTCTCCGGGGCCGAAGAGGTGTTCCGGACGCTGCGCGCCTGGCACTTCCAGCACGCATTCGGCGAGCTGGCCGCCGCCCATCCGGGACGGGTGAAGCAGACCGTGGTGGACAACGCCGCCGAAGGCGCTCAGCTCAGCGGCGCCGACATCGCGCGCGCCAAAACCGGCCAGGCCGCGCTGTACCACCGGTTCCGGGAGTTCTTCACCCGCTACGACGTGCTGCTGCTCCCGGTCAGCCCGGTGCCGCCGTTCCCCGCCGAGCTCGAATACCCCGCGTCGGTGGCCGGCGTGCCGACCGGCGGCGACTACCTGTCCTGGATGGCGGCGGCCTACTGGGTCACGGTCACCGGCTGCCCCGCGGTGTCGGTCCCGGCCGGGTTCACCGCCGGCGGGCTGCCGGTGGGCGTGCAGATGGTGGGGCCGCACCGTGCCGACCGGGCGCTGCTGGAGGCCGCGGCGGCGTTCGAGGCCGCCACCGGCTACGGCCGGCGCCGCCCGCCCCTCAGCGCCGACACGGCGGCAGGCACCGCTTCCGGCGGCGCCCAGGGCACCGCCCGCTGACCGGCACCGCCCGCCGCCCGGCACGGAAATCCCTTGCACCTCAGGGCTTGGGCCGTGCAGGGCGGCGGGAGGGCAGTCCTAGAATGCGGAGGTCCGGTGCGCTGCGTCTCCGGCGGACCAGCCCCGGCGCCTCCCCGCTACTCCCCTATCCCCCGGCGCTTGCCCGAACGGACGGACCCCCGATGAGCGAGATCGACTCGACCCAGCCGCACTCCGCGCGCGTGTGGAACTACTGGCTCGGCGGCAAGGACAACTACGCGGTCGACCGGGAGGTCGGCGAGCAGCTCAAGTCGATCGTGCCGGAGGGCGTGGTGAGCGCCCGCGCCGACCGCGAGTTCCTGGCCCGGTCGGTGCGCCTCTGCGTCGAGGAGGGCGGGATCCGCCAGTTCCTCGACATCGGCACCGGCCTGCCCACCGCCGACAACACCCACGAGATTGCGCAGGCCGCCGAACCGTCCTGCCGCGTCGTCTACGTCGACAACGACCCGCTGGTGCTGGTGCATGCCCGCGCACTGCTGGTCGGCACGCCGGAGGGCGCCACCGACTACGTGCACGCCGACGTGCACGACCCGGAGGCCATCCTGGCGGCCGCCGCCGGGACGCTCGACCTGGACCAGCCGACCGCGGTGGTGCTCTCCAGCGTGCTGAACTACGTGATCGGCGACGACGACGCGCTGCGGATCGTGCAGGCGCTGATGGCGGCGGTCCCCTCCGGCAGCTACCTGGTCGTCGGCCACCCCACGTCCGACGTGGAGGCCGAGCGGATGGCGCAACTGCTGGAAGTGTGGAACTCCGCCAACCCGCACCCGATGCGGACCCGCTCGCGCGCCGAGCTGGAGCGGCTCTTCGCGGGGCTGGAGCTGCTGGAGCCCGGCGTGGCCAACGCGCCGGACTGGCGGCCGGACGAGGGCACCCTGTTCCGCGGCCGCCTCATCCCGCACCTGGTCGCGGTGGCCCGCAAGCCCTGACGCTGCGGCGTGCCCGCCGCCCCGCGGACACAGTGCGGCGCCCCCGGGCGGGCGCCGCACCTGCTTCCGGGGGGCGCCTATCCGCGCTCCGGTGCAGGCCCTGCTGCGGCGCTGCTGGTCCCGCCCTCCTCGGCCTCGGCCAAGAGGCCGCCGAGCAGCTCCGCACTGCTCTGGCCGAGCCGCTCGGCCGGTCCCGGCCGGTGCTCCGGCAGGCCCGGGTAGCGGATCGGCGCGCGCACGGTGCGCACGGAGCCCTCGGTGGGGTGCTCCTCTTCGGTGAACAGTCCGACCGCGTCGGCGTGCGCATCGCCGACCAGGTCCCCGGCCGCGGCGACGCGCGCGACCGGCACGTCGGCGGCCTCCATCAGGGCCATCCACTCGCCGGTGGTGCGCTCGGCGACCAGCTCGGCCGCCGCGGAGTAGAGCGCGTCGATATGGGCCGTGCGCGCGCCGAGATCGGTGAAGCGCGGGTCGGCGGCGAGGTCGGGGCGCCCCGCAGCGGCGAAGAAGGCGGCCCAGTGCGCGTCGGTGTAGGGCATGAGGGCGATGTGCCCGTCGCGGGTGGCATAGGGGCGCCGGTCGGGCGAGGTGGCCCGCGGATAGCCGACCGGGGCGAGGGGCGGTTCGAACGCGTGGCCGTAGAGGTGCTCGACCATGAGGAAGGACGCCATGGTCTCGTACATCGGGACTTCGACTTCGCAGCCCTGACCCGTGGTGCCGCGCCGCACCAGCGCACCGAGGATGCCGACCGCCGCCATCAGCCCGGTGGTCTTGTCGGCGACCACCGAGGGGACGTAGCGCGGCTCCCCGCCCGCGGCGTTGAGGTCGGCCAGGCCGGAGGCGGCTTGGACGAGGTCGTCGTAGGCGGGCCGGCCGGAGCGCGGTCCGCCGGCGCCGTAGCCGGTCGCCGCGCAGTAGACGATGCCGGGCGCCGCTTCGGCCACGGCGGCGTAGCCGAGGCCGAGCCGCTCGATGGCGGCGGGGCGGATGTTGTGCACGAACACGTCGGATTCGGCGGCGAGCCGGAGCAGCGCGTCCCGCTGCCCGGGCTCCTTGAGGTCGCACACCACGCTGCGCTTGCCGCGGTTGACGTTGAGGTGGACGCCGCCCATACCGGGCGAGCGCGCCGGGCCGAGCCGGCGGGTGGGGTCGCCGGCGGGCGGCTCGACCTTGATGACCTCGGCGCCGAGGTCGGCGAGCAGGCGGGTGCAGTAGGGGCCGAGCAGGACCGTGGTCAGGTCCAGGACCCGGATCCCGTCCAGGGGACCGCTCATCGGACATCTCCTCGCTGGGGCGCGGGCTGGTTCGGGGCGCGGCGCGGCCCCGGCGCGGGCGCATGGCTGACGCCCGGACCGGGGCGGCCCGCTGCTGCGCCGGTCGGCGCGGCAGCGGGCGGGCGGGTCATTCCGCTGTCATCGAGTTGGGCAGCCACAGCACGGCTTCGGGGAAGATCGAGAAGAGGACCACGACCACCAGGATCGACACCGCGAACGGCGCGGCACCCCAGAAGACCTCCTCGACGCGCTGCCGCGAAGCGCGGGCGACGACGAACACGTTGAGTCCCAGCGGCGGGCTGACCAGGCCGATCTCGGCGAGCAGCACGACCATCACGCCGAACCAGATCGGATCGAGGCCGAGTTCGCTGACGACCGGAAGCACCACCGGGACGGTGAGCGCGAGGATCGCCATCTGGTCCATGAAGAAGCCGAGGACGAGGTAGATCAGCCCGATCACGGCGAAGACCGCCATCGGCGGGATCGGCAGGCCGCCCACCCACGCGGCGATGGCGGGGGTGACCTGGGTGGCGGCGAGGAAGTAGCCGAACACGTGCGCGCCGAAGATGATCATCAGGATCATCACGGTGGAGTCGACGGCCTCGCGCGCGGATTCGTAGAGCGCCCGCAGCGTCGCGGTGCGCCGCGCCAGCATGATCGCCAGCGCGCCGATGCCGCCGAAGGCCGCCGCTTCGGTCGGGGTCGCCAGGCCGAAGTAGATCGTTCCGGTGACCAGCGCGAACAGCAGCAGGACCGGGGAGGCGGGCGCGAGCGTGCGCAGCTTCTCCGACCAGGGGCGGGCCTGGTCGCGGGGGGCGAGGTCGGGGCGGAGCCGGATCTGGATCTGCAGCGTGACGATGATGGCGAGGGTGACGGCGATGCCGGGCACCACGCCGGCCACCAGGATCTTGCCGACGCTCTCCTCGGCCAGCACCGCGTAGAAGACCAGGATGATGCTGGGCGGGATCATCGCCGCGAGGGTGCCGACCACGGCGGCGAGCCCGTTGGCGAGGCGCTTGTTGTAGCCGGCCGCGGTCATCTCGGCGGTGGAGGTGGTGGCCAGGGTCGCCGCGGCGGCGGTACTCGACCCGGAGATGGCGGCGAACAGCGCACCGGCGCCGGCGGTGGCGACGCCGAGCCCGCCGCGCACGCCGCCGGTCCAGGCGCGGGCGGTGGCGAACAGGTCGCCGGCCACGCCGCTCTTGAGCACGAACTGCGCCATCAGGATGAACAGCGGGATCGCGGAGAGGGTGTAGGCGGAGACGGCGGTGTGCGAGGAGACCGAGACGAGCCCGAGCAGCAGGTCGGTACCGCCGTGCAGGTAGAGGCCGACGACGCCGGCGATGCCGATCGCGAAGCCGACCGGCACGCGGATGAGCAGCAGGGCGAACAGCAGGATGACGATCGCGGTGACCAGCATCAGCCGCGCACCTCCGTCTCGGCGCCGGCGGCGGTGTCGCCGGAGCGGTGGGTCAGGGCCGTGGCGGCCAGGCGCAGCAGCAGCACGCCGCTGCCGAGGGGGACGAGCACGTAGGAGGTCCAGCTGGGCCAGGAGAGCGGGCCGCCGCCGGGCGGCGGGATCTCGTGGGTGGCGACGGCTTCGCGGACAGCGTCGGCGCCGGCGTAGAACACCAGGGCGAAGAAGGCGAAGACGAGGACCTGGCCGATGAGGTCGGCGGCAAGGCGCACGCGCGGGCTGAACCGCTCATACAGCACGTCGATGGCGACGTGGGCGCCGGTCCGGTAGGTGGCGGCCAGGCCGCAGTAGAACATGCCGACCATCAGGTAGTCCTGGATGAAGGCGACCGACCAGCCCAGCGGGCGGGCGAACGCGTAGCGCATCAGCACCTCGGCGCCCATCAGGACGAGCATCGCGGCCAGCGCGACGACGGCGAGCGCCATCAGCGCTTCTTCGAGGCGGGTGACCGCGCGCTCGGCGGCAACCAGCGGGCCGCCGCTCTTCTCATTCGCCGCCATCGGCCTGCTCCTCACGGACGCGCTCCAGCTCGGTCTCCATCGCGGCGAGGGCCTCCTCGCCGGGGCGCCCGATGCTCTCCATGTCGGCCGCCCACTGCTCGCGGGCCGGAGCGAGGACCTCCTGCCAGGCGTCCTTCTCCTCGTCGGTGAGCGGGTGGAACTCCATCCCGCCCTCCGCGAGGCGCTGCTGGGAGGCGGCGTTCTCCTCGTCGAGGGCCTCGCACAGGTGCAGGGTCGTCTCGTGCCCGGCCTGGACGAGCGCCTCCCGGGTCTCGGTGTCGAGGCGCTGCCAGGAGTCGTCGCCGATGGAGTAGGTGTTGATGAAGCTGCCGAGCTCGGCGCCGAGCGTGGAGTAGCCGGCGGCTTCGTCCAGCCGGTAGGGCTCGGCGCTGATCGGGGCGAGTGCGGTGCCGTCGACGGTGCCGCGGGAGATCGCCTCGTACATCTCGGGGGCGGGCATGGAGACGGGCGATCCGCCGAGCGCGCTGATGGTGGCGTCGATGGTGCCGCCGGAGGAGCGCAGCATCATGCCGGCGGCATCGGCGGGTACGGCGACCTCTTCGGTGCCGGTCATCACCTCGTAGGAGGGGATGACGCCGATGACCAGCGGGCGGACGCCCTGCTCGGAGAGCTCTTCGTCGTAGAGCACGCCGCCGGGCGCCATCAGCGGCTCGGCGGCCAGCGCGCCCTCGCAGGCGTCGCCGACCAGGCCGGGCAGGTCGGCGACGCCGGACAGCGGCAGCTTCGAGGTGACGTAGGCGGGGGCCACCGAGGCCATGTCGATCGCGCCGGATCCGGTGAGCTCGATCAGGTCGGCGGCGGTGCCGATCTGCTCCGAGGGCAGGTAGGAGAAGGTGACGCGGCCCCCGGTCAGCTCTTCGGCCCGCTCCATGAAGAACTCCGCGCCGTTCTCCGAGATGGGGTGGCCGACCGGATAGGAGTCGCCGAGCACGAGTCGGACGCCGTCCTCCGGCGGCTCGGGGGCTGCTGTGCAGCCGGTCGCCATCGTGAGCGCCGCGGCCAGACACGCCATCGGGGCGGCGACGGTGCCGCGCCGTGGCGGGTCGGTGCGTGCTTCGGCCATGTTCGCCTCCTGAAGCCGGACGCGTCACCGCGAACCAGCCCTTACACATCGTTCTTATATAAGAACGTGCTTCTTGTGACGACGTGGACATTAAGGCGAGATCCAGATCACTGTCAATGCTGTTCGCCCACTCATTCGCGAGCCCGCACACACGTCCGGCGAATCATTCTCATATGCGCACAACGGAGGGCACCCGACCGGCCACGGCCCCACCCTTCGCACACATCCGGCCGCGCAGCCGGTCCGCCCCGGCCGCTTCACGCAGGCCGCGCTTACCGCTACGCTGTTCCCAAATACGTCACATGTTCCTAAATAAGAACGAGCGCTGAGTGCGCCGGAAGGAGGTGGCGATGCGACCGCTGGACGGGGTGCGCGTTCTCGACCTGTCCCGGGTCCTGGCCGGCCCGTACTGCACCCAGTACCTCGGCGACCTGGGCGCCGACGTGGTCAAGGTGGAGCCGCCCGGCCAGGGCGACGAGACCCGCGGCTGGGGCCCGCCGTTCGTCGGCGGCGGGGAAGGCGGCGACGGCGGGGCGGAGTCCGTCTACTTCATGGCGGCCAACCGCAGCAAGCGCGGCATCACCCTGGACCTGAAGACCGCGGAGGGGCAGCGGATCGCCCGCGAGCTCGCCCTCCAGTCCGACGTGCTGGTGGAGAACTACCGCCCCGGAACGCTGGCGAAGTTCGGCCTCGACCACGCCGCGCTGAGCGCCGCCAACCCCCGGTTGATCTCGGTGTCGATCAGCGGATTCGGCCAGACCGGCCGCTACCGCGACAAGCCCGGCTACGACCTCATCGCCCAGGGCATGGGCGGCGTCATGGGCGCCACCGGCGAACCCGGCGGCGCACCGGCGAAGGTCGGCTTCCCCGTGGCCGACCTGAACGCCGGCACCTGGGCGATCATCGCCGTGCTCACCGCGCTGCAGGCGCGCGAGCGCACCGGAGTCGGCCAGGCGATGGACGTCTCGCTGATGGAGTCCCAGCTGGCCTGGCACGTGTACGGCACCGGGATGTACTTCCACACCGGCGCCTCGCCGCAGCGGCGCGGCTCCCAGCACGAGATGATCGCGCCCTACCAGGCTTACGCCACCGCTGACGGCCACATCAACGTCGCCGTGCCCAACCAGCGGTTCTGGACGGCGCTGTGCACGCTGCTCGGCGGCGGCCTGGACACCGACCCGCGCTTCGCCGCCAACGCCGACCGGGTGGCGCACCGCGCCGAGCTCAACGCGATCCTGGAGCCCCGGTTCGCCGCCCGCACCTCCGCGGAGTGGCTCGCCGACCTGGAGGCGGCCGGCATCCCGTGCGGCAACATCTCCACGCTCGAAGAGGTCTACTCCGACCCGTGGGTGGAGGAGCGCGAGCAGATCGTCCGGCTGCCGCACCCGGTGGCCGGCACCTACGTCGGCACGGCCTTCCCGGTGAAGGCGTCGCACACCCCGGCGCGCGCCGACACCGCGCCGCCCACCCTGGGCCAGCACACCGGCGAGGTGCTCGCCGAACTCGGATACGACCGCGATGCGGTGGAGCGGCTGCGCAGCGCGGGCGCCTTCGGCCGCGAGGAGGAATGACCCGGTGGACTTCGACCTGACCGAGGACCAGCGCGCCATCGCCGGCGCCGTCAAGGAGCTCAGCGCCGGCTTCGGCGGGGAGTACTGGCGCACCAAGGACGCCGAGCACGCCTTCCCGTGGGAGTTCTACAACGCCTTCGCCGAGTCGGGCTGGCTCGGCATCGCCATCCCCGAGGAGTACGGCGGCGGCGGGATGGGGGTGCAGGAGGCCGCGATCCTGCTGGAGGAGGTGGCGGCATCGGGAGCGGGCATGAACGGCTGCTCGCCGATGCACCTGACCATCTTCGGCATCAACACCATCGTCAAGCACGGCAGCGAGGCGCTGCGGCGCGCAGTGCTGCCCAGCGTGGTCGACGGCTCGCTGCACGTCTGCTTCGGCGTGACCGAGCCCGACGCCGGCACCGACACCACGCGCATCTCCACCACCGCGGTGCGCGACGGCGGCGACTACGTCATCAACGGCCGCAAAGTGTGGATCACCAAGGCGGGCGACGCCCAGAAGATCGTCCTGATCACCAGGACGACGCCGCGGGACGAGGTGGCCAAGCCGACCGACGGGATGACGCTGTTCCTGGCCGACATCGACCGCTCGGCGATGGACATCCGGCCCATCCCCAAGATGGGGCGGAACGCCGTCGCCTCCAACGAGGTGTTCATCGACGGGCTGCGGGTTCCGGCGTCGGCGCGCATCGGCGAGGAGGGCCAGGGCTTCCGCTACCTGCTGGACGGCCTCAATCCGGAGCGCATCCTGCTCGCACACGAGGCCCTCGGGCTCGGCCGGGCCGCGCTGGAGGCGGCCACCGCCTACGCCAAGGAGCGCACCGTGTTCGGCCGGCCGATCGGCAAGAACCAGGGGGTCTCGTTCCCGCTGGCCGAGTCGCTGGCCCGGCTGGACTCCGCACGGCTGATGGCGCGCAACGCGGCCTGGCTCTACGACCGGGGGCGCCGCTGCGGCCGGGAGGCCAACACCGCGAAGTGGCTGTGCGCCGAGGCGGGGTTCTTCGCGGCCGACGCGGCGGTGCAGACGCACGGCGGCATGGGCTATGCGACCGAGTACGACGTGGAGCGGTACTTCCGCGAGGCGCGCCTGATGCGGCTGGCCCCGGTCAGTCAGGAGATGACCCTCAACTACATCGCCCACAACGTCCTGGGCCTGCCCAAGTCCTACTAGGGCGTCCTCTCCCCTCCGCTCATCCGCTCCGCTGCGGCGGGCTCGGCCAAGGCCCGCCGCAGCGGACGGCGCGGGAAGCACCGTGCGGATCGGAGCGGAAAGGGCAGCAGCAGAGACGGGATACAGAGAGAAGCCCCGGCAGCGGCCCGATCGCGGGCAGCGCCGGGGCTGTGCTGCGCGTGCGCAGCGGCGCGTCGGCCGGGAACGCCGCGGGCCGCTGGGGCCGCCGGCGCGGCAACCCCAGCGGCGCGGGTCAGCCGCCGGCGCGGCGGAGGATGGCGCGGGCCTGGCCGAGGAGCGGGGCGTCGACCATCCGGCCCTCGTAGCGGAACACGCCCGAACCGGCCGCCGCGGCGGCCGCGGTGACGCCGCGGGCCCAGGCGATCTCGGAGTCGGCCGGCCGGAACGCCGCCCGGATCGGGTCGGCGTGGCTGGGGTGGATGCACATCTTCGCCGCGAACCCCGACTCGGCCGCCTCGGTGGCCTCCGCGGCGAGCCCGTCCAGGTCGGCGATCGCGAGGTAGACGGTGTCGATGGCGGCGGTGCGGTGCGCCGCGGCGGCCAGCAGCACCGCGGAGCGCGCGTGCCGGACCACGTCGTGCAGCGCGCCGTCGCGCGAGCGCCGGCTGCCGGTGCCGCCGATGTCGGCCATCAGGTCCTCGCCGCCCCAGGTGAGCGCCGCACATCCGGGCTCGGCCGCCAGCGCCGGTGCCGCGAGGACCCCGGCGGCCGTCTCGCACAGCGCGATGACCCGGGCGGGCGCGAGCGCGCGCACCGCCGCGGGGTCCTCGGCCTTGGGCAGCAGCACCCAGCGCACCCCCATGCGGGCGGCTGCTGCGGCGTCGTCTTCCCACCACGGGCTGCCGTAGGGGTTGATACGCAGCACGGTGCGGTCGGGGTCGAGGCCGGGCCAGGCTTCCTCGACCGTGCCGCGGGCGGCATCCTTGGCCTCGGGCGCGACGGCGTCTTCCAGGTCGAGGATGACGGCATCGGCGCGGCTGGCCGCCTTGGCGTAGCGGTCCGGCCGGTCGGCGGGGCAGAACAGCAGCGCCGGCCCGGGGGGCTGCACCGGGCCCTCGGCCGCGGCGCTCACGCCTCCCCCTCGGGAAGGCAGAGCATCAGTGCGCTGCGCTCGGCTCGGGCGACGAGCTCGCCGTGCTGGTTGCGGGCGCGGTGCTCGAAGCGGACCACGCCGTTGCCGGGCCGCGACTTCGACCGGCGCTTCTCCAGGACGCGGCTCTCGGCGTAGAGCGTGTCGCCGTGGAAGACGGGCCGGGGGAACTCCACGGCACCGAAGCCGAGGTTGGCCACGGTGGTGGCCTGGGTGAGCTGGCCGACGCTGAGCCCGACCAGCGTCGAGAGCGTGAACAGGCTGTTCACCAGGGGCTTGCCGAACTCCGTCTGGGCGCTGAAGTGCGCGTCCAGGTGGATACTGGCCGGGTTCATGGTGAGGGTGGTGAACAGGGTGTTGTCGGCCTCGGTGACGGTGCGCCCGGGCCGGTGCTCGTAGACCACCCCGGTGCGGAGCTCTTCGAAGTACAGGCCGCGCTGCGCGATGCGCTCTTCCGGGGCCTCCTGGTCGCGGTCTCCCACCGCAGCCTCCTCAGGGGGTGTGTTGCAGACGGTGCCGCGGTGCGGCCGGACCCGTGCATGCGGCCGGTCCGCGCACGGACACCTCCATGTTTTCATACGCGAACGAAAATTCCCATATACGCACGAATAAGAGTCGCTCAGGCCAGCCGGTGCGCGATGTCCTTCGCCGCGGTCAGCGTCTCCTCGCCGACCAGGCCCAGCTGGTCGGCCATCCGGTTGACCGGCCCGGCGCACGCCACGGCGGCGACCGGGCGCTCGCCCACCTGTACCACCGCGGCCGCCGCGGCCACGTCGGGCAGAGTCTCGCCGCGGTTGTAGGCCACCCCGGTGCGGCGGATCTCTGCCAGCTCACCGTCGATCTCGGCGCGCCGCCCGCCCTCGGCCAGCCCGGCCAGGTAACCGCCGCGCAGGCTCGGCGGCATGAAGGCCAGCAGGCATTTGCCCCCGCTGGTGGGATAGAGCGGCCGGCGCTGGCGGAGCGGCGCCGAATAGCGGATCAGCCGGTTGGACTCCACGCTGTCCAGGTAGACGGTGGAGTAGCCGACGCGCACGGCGAGCGTGACGGTCTCGTCGAAGCGGTCGCGCAGCCGCTCCAGCACCGGGCGGGCTGCGGCGGTCAGCGCCGAGCGGTTCGGCGAGAGCAGCATCGCGACGGCCGGGCCGAGCCGGTAGACGCCGTCCCGCTCCTCCAGGTAGCCGACAGCCGCGAGCCCCTGCACCAGGCCGTAGACCGAGGACTTCGGCGCGTCCAGCGCACCCACCAGGTCGCGCAGCCGGGCGCCGCCGTCGGCGGCCGCCACGGTCTCCAGGATCGTGGTGACGCGGGTGACGGTGCGGTGCTCCTTGGCCGAGGGCGGCTCGGGTTCTGCGTGCACGTGCGCACCTCTCGTCGTTGCGGGCGGCCCCGGACCGCCGGGTCGGACCCATTATGCCCACCGCTACACCTCTGCCGCGCTCTCCTCGGCGCGCCCGCGGCAGCGCACGCTCCGCCCTCCCCTGCCGGCGCGCATCCGGCGGAGCAGCACGGCCCAATCCCGTGCGCAACACGGTGCGCATTGCGAATTCCCCGACGCCGAACTGCGGATTCGCCGCAATTCCCGGATTATCCAGCAGGGCGCCGCCACCCGCCCGAATCGTGAAGTTCGTAGTTTTGTATCCTTTTCTTCGGATCCATCAGAGTGCCGGAGAACCGGACGCGGCGCGGCATGCGCTCCGCGAACGAGCAGAAAGGCCGAAAGGTGACCGAACAGCACGCGATGCTCAACCGCGTCTACGCGCTGAAGAGCCCCGGCGAGGCAGAGAAGCTCTACGACGACTGGGCGAAGGACTACGACGACGAATTCGGCCGCACCACCGGCTACCGCGCGCCCGAGCACGCGGTGCGCGCGCTGGCCGGCCTGCTGCCCGAGCGCGGCGCCGCCGTCCTCGACGCGGGCTGCGGGACGGGACTCGTCGGCGCGAAGCTGGCCCAGGAGGGCTTCACCGCGATCGACGGCAACGATCTGTCCGCAGCGATGCTGGAGCAGGCGGAGGCCAAGGGCGTCTACCGGTCGCTGGCCAAGGCCGACCTCACTGCCCGGCTGGACATCGCCGACGGCGCCTACGGCGCGGTCGTGTGCTGCGGCACCCTGACCGAGGGCCACGTCGGCCCGGCGGCGATGGACGAGCTGGTCCGGGTCGCGGCGCCCGGGGCGCCGGTCGTCATCACCATCCTGGAGCGCATCTGGGAGCGGGACGGGTACCGGGCGAAGGCCGAGGCCCTGGAGCAGGCCGGTACCGCCCGCCTGGAGAGCGTCTCCGCCGAGGAGCTCTACACCTCCGGCGACCCCACGCTGGTCAACGTCGTCGTGCTGCGCTCGGCCTGACCCTGCGCGCCCCCGCTCCCCGGCGGGGGCGCTGTCCGGGCGGACGTCCGCCCCCGGCCGGCTCCCCCGGCGTCCGGACTCCGGACGCAGCGGTGTCCGGCCTCGGCAGCCCCCGGTCGCCGCCGCGCCCGCCGCCGGCTCCGGCAGCTGGGCCCCGCCGGCTCAGCCGCGATAGGTGCGCTGCAGGTAGCCGGCGAAGGTGTCGGTGCCGTACGGCGGCCCCGGCACCAGGTTCTCGCCGCGCTTGAGTGCCGCGAAGGTGCGGCCGGGCAGCGAGACGAACCACGGCGGCCGGTGGACTCCGGCGGCCTCCTGCCAGAGCCCGGCCATCCGCGCCCCGGGCATCCGCTCCGGCCCGCCGATGTCGGGGGCGCGTCCGGCGGGGGCCGCACCGGCAAGGGCGGTGAGGCGCGCCGCGACGTCGCCGACGCCGATCGGCTGCGCGCTGACGCGCGGGACCAGCAGGACCGGCAGTCGGCGCTGGGTGGCGAAGAGCCGGTCGATCAGCGAGTGGAACTGGGTGGCGCGCTGGATGGTGTGCGCCAGTCCGGAGGCGCGCAGCAGCTCTTCGATCTCCAGGCGCTGGCGGTAGAACGGCAGCGGGATCGCGTCGATACCGACGATGCTGATCAGCACCACGTGGCCGACTCCCGCCTCGCGCGCCGCGGTGAACAGGTTGCGCGCGGCGTCCACGTCGGTGGCCGACTGGGCGGTGGCGCAGTGCACGACGGTCTCGGCGCCCGCCACGGCGGCGGCGAGGCCCTCGCCGGTGAGCAGGTCTGCCGTTACCAGCCCGGGCCCGGTGCGCCGGCTCATCGCCCGCACGTCGTGGCCTGCCGCGCGCAGCGCCGCAGCGGTGGGGGTACCGAGGTCGCCGGTCGCACCGGTCACAAGCGTCGCCATGCCCGGTCTGTTCCCCCGCTCGGCCCGGCCACTCCTGTCCGCTCCCGGCCGGCCGCGCCCCGCGGCACGCGGCGTCATCCGGCGAAGGCCGCACCGGCCCAGGCGGCCTGGGCTTCGAGAAGGTCGGCCAGCGCGCCGGAGAGCGGTTCCCCGGCGCGCAGCGCCCTGCTGGCGACGAGCGGAACCGGCCGACCCGTGGCCGCTTCCACCAGCGGCGGGATCCACAGGGCCAGGCCGCTGCCCTGCCGGTCGACGGCCCAGACGGCGACGCCCGGGCCGCCGGGCTGCCGCGGCACCGGACCCGGCGGCCCCGGCACCGCTGGCGCGGGCAGTGCCGGCTCGGCCGCACCGGAGCACCCGTGTGCCGCCCGCAGCGCAGGCGGCACGCGGGCGGCACAGGCCACCAGCTGGGCGTCGATCCGCAGCAGCCGGTGCAGCCTCCGGTAGTCGGCGCTGTAGGCGCCCGGATCGGGCAGCGGCCGCCCGCGGACCGCCGCGGCGGCGCCCGCGAGCAGCAGTCCCGGGTCGCCGCCCGCCTCTGCGCCGGGGCCGGCCCCGGCGCAGTAGGGCAGGAACCCGGCCAGCGGGTAGGGGGCTCCGGGCAGCGTGTTGTAGCCGGTGTAGAGGCGCGGTAGCCGGTCCGCCGGTGCATCGCCGGCCGCGGCGAGCACTCCGTGGGCGACCTGGCCGAGGGGGCCGTGGCCGTGGTCGGGAAGGCGGTTCACGGTCGTCAGGGTCTCTTCACGCGCCATGCCCGTCACTCTGGCAGCGCACCGCACCTGCGTTGGCGGATTCCGCAGATCAGCCCGGCACTTCCTGCCCATTCGACCGGGCCGCCCCGTTCTCGCCGGAAGCCGCCGCCCCCGCTGCTTCCGCCGCGGACACGCCTGCGGCGCGGGCTCCCGCGCCGCAGGCGTGCAGTGCAGCGGGGGGCTCCAGCTCCGCGAGGCGCGCGAACGCCTGCGCCGTCGGCGATCCTGGCTCGGCCACGTAGGCGATCACCCGCTGCCCCGTGCCGGGCACCGCGAGGATCTGGCAGTCGAACTCCATCGGCCCTGCGGAAGGGTGGTCGATGCGCTTGGTGAGGGGGCGGCGTTCGCGGACGACGTGCGATGACCAGAGCTCCGCGAAGCGCGCAGACGATGCGGACAATTCAGCGACCAGGGCGGCGATTCCCGGCTCCCCGGGGTGGAGCCCCTGGGCCGCGCGCAGGTCGGCGACCATGGCTTCGGCGAAGCCGCGGACGCCGGGGTCCTCCCAGGCCGGCGCGGTGTCGCTGCGGCCGAAGGTCCAGCGCAGCAGGTTGCGTTCGGCTCCGGGGGCGGACAGGTCGCCGGTGAAGTGGCGGGAGAGCCGGTTCCCGCCGACGATGTCCCCCCGCGCATCGACGATGTAGGCCGGAACGCCCGCGAGGGCCTCCAGGATCCGTTCGACTGCGGTGGGCGGGCTGCAGGGCAGCCGGCCCCCGCCAGCAGGGTGGTGGCCGCCCAAGCGGAGCAGGTGGTCGCGCTCGTCGGCAGTGAGCAGCAGGGCGCGCGCCAGCGCACCGAGCACCTGGCGCGAGGGGTTGGCCCCGCGCGCCTGCTCCAGGCGGACGTAGTGGTCGATCGAAACCCCGGCGAGCTCCGCCACCTCCTGGCGCCGCAGTCCGGGGGTGCGGCGGGGGCCGTAGCCGGGCAGGCCGACGTCTGCAGGCGCCAGGCGCGCGCGGCGCCCGCGCAGGAACTCCGCGATCCCCGACCGGTCGACCACTGCTGCCTCCCGCCCTCCGGCGCCCCCGGCGGGCGCCTCTCCGCGATTATGGCGCTCCGCGCCGCCGCGCGGGTGGTACAGCCGATACCCGTTTCGGCGCTGCCTTCTCCGGGCCGGCGGCCGCCGTGAGGGTGGGGGCATGGACTTCGAACAGAACGGCACGGTCGGCGCACCGCACGGCGAGCGGCCGGATCCGGCGGGCAGGATCGCTCTAGTGACCGGGGGAAACCGCGGAATCGGACTGGCGACGGCGCGTGCCTTGGCAGAACTGGGGATGCACGTCGTGGTGGGCGCCCGCGGCCGCGACCGAGGCCGCGCTGCAGCGCGGTCGCTCCCGGGGACGGCGACTGCGGTGCCGATCGACCTCACCGACGAGCAATCCGCCGCAGCCGCCGCGGAGGAGATCGGAAGCGAGTTCGGGCGGCTGGACGTGCTGGTGAACAACGCGGGGATTGCGGCGGCGGAGGGGTCGGGACCGCCGAGCGCCACCGCGGCGCAGGCGCTGCGCGACGTCTTCGAGACCAACGTCGTCGGCACCGTCGCGGTGACCGCAGCCATGCTGCCGCTGCTTCGGCGCTCCGACGCGGGCCGGATCGTCAACGTCTCCAGCGAGGTCGGATCGATCGCGCTGCGCGGGGACCGGCAGTCGCCGCTGGCAGCCCTGCCGCCGTCGCTGGCCTACCCCTGCTCCAAGGCGGCCCTGAACATGGCGACCGCCGCCTTCGCGGCCGAGCTGGAAGGCACGACCATCAAGGTGAACGCCGCCAACCCGGGCTACTGCGCGACCGACCTGAACGGGCACAGCGGGTACCGCACGGCCGAGCAGGGCGCGGAGGTGAGTGTTGCCCTGGCGACGCTTCCCGCGGACGGGCCGACCGGCGTCTTCTGGGGCCACGAAACGGCGTCGGGCCCCATGGGCGAGCCGACGCTGCTTCCATGGTGAATCCCCTGGTCCGCGGGCATCGACGTACCTGGCGCCTTCCACGCGGACGGCGCCGTCGCCTGACAGCCGCGCAATCAGCGAGGGGCCGGGCGGATCCTGCTGGGCTCGGCGAGGGCCGGGGCCTGGTTCCGACGCGGCGCAGGGAGTCTTCTCCGGACTCGACACGCGCCCGGGCCTGACGCGCAGGCCCGTATCCAGCGGCAATGCAGCCCGGTCCGGATCGGCCGTGCACTCCGCCGCGGAACGGGCATGGTGCGGGTGACCGTAAGGAGGAGTTCGCACGATGTCGACCGCAGGGATTTGGCTCGCGGCGATTGTCCTGGCGGTGGCGGCGGTCTTCGCCATCGCCTACCTGGTGCAGGCGACGAAGGGGCCGCGCCGGTTCTTCCGGGGCGGGAGCGCCGACCCGCGCGGCGGCGGCTCCCCCATCGCGGCACCGGGGTCGTCGAGTCCGCAGACGGTGGAGGAGCCGGTCGCCGACGACGATCCCCTCACCGCGGACCTGGGCGAGGAGGCGGCCGCCGTCATCGAGGGCGAGCGGCACGGCCCGTCGTCGGGACTGGACGCGGGGCTGGAGTCAGAGGCGCGCGGCGCCGTGGACGCGACCGCGGCCCCGGCAGCACCCGGCCCGCCCCCGCCGGAGCCCGCCGGTGCGCCCTCAGCACCCGGTTCCGACGCGGCTGCGGAGCCGCTGGCTGAGGCGGCCCGCGAACACCGGCACGCAGCGGATGAGCACCGCAAGGCGGCCGAGGCGCTGGAAGGCGGCCCGGTCTCCCCCGGGGAGGAGTCCGAGACCGGCCCCGTCTACCCCTTCGAGCGCCGCCCCGGCGACTCGCGGGGCCATCCCGGCTGAGCGGCGCGGTCTCCGGCGCGGTTCAGGCGCTCAGGCTCTGCACGATCTCACCGACGATGCGGTCGAGAAGCACCGGATCGGCGCCGGCGCCGGGGGCTCCCGCAGGGGCGCCGGGGGCGTGCTGGAGGTGCTTGGAGAGGGTGAAGACGACCAGGCCGTGCAGGGTGGACCAGGTGAGCAGGGTGAGGTCGTCCGGGTCTCCGGAGCGCAGGGCGCCGGCGGCCTGGCCGTCGGCGACGGCGCCGGCCGCGGCGGCGAACAGCTGCTCTGCCGCGGCGTGCAGCTCGGAGGTGCGCGGATCCTCGGAGTGCTTCTGCGCCAGTACCCAGTCGCCGAACATGAGCCGGTACTGCGCTGGATTGCGCTGCGCGAAGGCGATGTAGGCGCGGCACAGCGCGCGGACCGCCGCGTGCGCACCGCCGCCCTGGCCCCGCGCCGCAACGATGTCGGCGCGCAGTCCCGCGAAGCCGCGCACGGCCACCGCGCGCAGGAGGTCGTCCTTCCCGCTGAAGTGGCGGTAGGGCGCGGTGCGCGAGACACCGGTGCGGCGGCCGACCTCGCGCAGCGTCACCGCACCCGGCCCGCCCTCGCCGACGAGGTCCCAGGCGGCGCCGACCAGCCGCTCCCGCAGCGGCCGCGCGGCGGCGCTGCCGGGTGCGTGCTCTGCGGACATGCGACGACCGTAGCAGGCCGGTTGACAGCGTCAACACACCAGCGTACGTTGGCGGCTCGTTGACGCCGTCAACCTGCGATGAGGAGCCAGTTTTGGGCACCACGCACCCGCCCCCCGCGCTCAACGGCGCAACCGGACCCGACCCGTCCGCACTCGGCCCCGGTGCCACCGCCGCCGACCTGGTCCGCGGCGCCGGCCTCACCGGCACCAAGACCGCCTGCAACCAGGGCGTCTGCGGCGCCTGCACGGTGCTGGTCGAGGGCACTCCGGCGGCTTCCTGCCTGCTGCCCGCCGAGGCGGTCGCCGGCCGCGCGGTCACCACCGTGGAAGGGCTCGGCGGCGACCATCCGGTACAGCGCGCCTTCGCCGCCCACGACGCGCTGCAGTGCGGATACTGCACCCCGGGCTTCGTGGTCGAGGCCGCCGCCTTCACCGACCGGTGGCGCAGCGAACACGGCGACACCGCACCGGACCGGGAGGCGATCGCCGACGCGCTCGCCGGCCACCTCTGCCGGTGCGGCGCCTACGAGGGGATCTACGCCGCCGTCGCGGCCGCCTGCACCGGCGCCCACGACGCCGAGGGCGACGCGCCGGCGCCCCGCGCCGACGCCTGGGAGAAGATCACCGGCGCCGCCCGCTACACCACCGACCTCGCGCCGCCGGACTGCTGGGAGGCGGTCGTCGTGCGCTCACCGGTCGCGCACGCCCGGGTGCGCCGGGTCGACGCCGGCGGCGCCGTCCAGGTGGACCTGCTGCCGCGCGACCGCACCGTCCGCTATGTCGGCCAGCCCGTCGTCGCGATCGCGGCGCCCGACCGGGCGACCGCGCGCGCCGCGGCCGGCGCGGTAAGCGTCGACTACGAGGAGCGGCCCGCCGCGCTGGACCCGCGCACCGCCGCCGAGCCCGGGGCTCCGCAGGTCTACGCAACGGACGAGGAGCGCAAGGCCGCCCCGTCCAGCGCCGAGGGGCTCGCGCTGCCCGGCGGCTGGAACGGCAACGTGCGCGGCCCGACGACGCTGGGGTGGCGGCGCGGCACCGCGATCCGGCGGCTGGCCGGCGCGCACGCGGCAGGCGACGAACTGCTGTACGCGGCGGAGTTCACCACCGGCGTGCAGGCGCACACCGCGCTCGAGCCGCACGCCTGCCTCGCGCGCTGGGAGGGCGGAGACCTCTACATCGACGTCTCCACCCAGACCGTGCAGGAGGTCGCCGAGAAGGCGGCGCGCCGCTGGGACCTGCCGCTGGAGCGGGTGCACGTCGCGGCCCGCTACGTCGGCGGCGGATTCGGCGCCAAGGCGGGCCTGCAGACCGAGACCGTCGCCGCGGTCGAGTTGTCCCGGCTGGCCGGGGCGCCGGTCCGGCTGGTCTACGACCGCTCCGAGGAGATCGCCGTGGCGAGCCGGCCGGGCACCCGCACCCGGCTGGCGCTGCTGGCCGCGCCGGACGGCGGCCTTTCGGCGCTGTCGGTCGACACCTGGGGCGACGGCGGCGTCGCCACCGGGTCCGCGGTCGCCGCACACGCGATGCTGATCTACGGCCGTGCCCCGCGCCGGGTGCGCGACCACGACGTGGTGACCCACCGGCCGCCCGGCGCGGCCTTCCGGGCACCCGGCGGGCCGCCCCTGGCGTGGGCGCTGGAGCAGGGCGTCGACGAGATCGCACTGCGGCTCGGCGAAGACCCGCTCAACCTGCGCCGCCGGTGGGACGGCAACCCCAAGCGCGCGGCGCTGTACTCGGCAGTCGCGGCGGCGCCGCTGTGGCGGGACCGTCCGCGCGGGGCGCGCACCGGCCGGTTCCGGCGCGGCGTGGGCCTCGCTGCATCGAACTGGCCCTACCAGCTCGACCCGGACACCCGCGTCACACTCGCGGTCGAGGACGGCCGCGTCGTCGCCCGCACCGCCACCCAGGACATCGGCACCGGCGCGCGCACGGTCATCGCCGAGGCGGTCCGCGCTGAACTGGGGCTGGACGCCGGCCGGATCGAGGTCGACACCGGCGCCAGCGGCCCGGTGCACGGCCCGCCGTCGATCGGCAGCCGCACCACGGCCTCGGTCGCACCGGCCGCCCGCGATGCGGCACGCAAGCTCGGCGCGCTGCTGCGCGGCGCCGGCGCGTCCTCGCCGCCGTCCGACGTCGACCTGAAGCGCGCGGAGGGCCTGCGCGCCGAGGGGGTGCGCGAGCGCGACCGGCGCGGCTACCTGACGCCGGGCGGCGTCGCCGGGCTGGCGCTCGGCCGCGGGCTGGCCGGGGCGGTGCACGTGATGGAGGTCGAAGTCGACACGCTCCTGGGCACGGTGCACCCGCTCCGCTGCTGGGCCGGGGTCGCGGCCGGCCGGATGCACGCACCGGCGCCGGCCCGCAACCAGGTGCACGGCGGCGTGGTGCAGGGGGTCGGCTACGCCCTGTTCGAGCAGCGGCTGACCGACCCGGCGACCGGCACGGTGCTCACCGACTCCCTGGAGGACTACCGGATCCCCGGCATTGGCGACGTTCCGGAGACCGAGGTGCACTTCCACGAGGAGGGCTGGGAGCACGTGCCCGGAGGCGGTGTCGGCATCGGCGAGGTCACCGCGATCGGGGTGGCGGCCGCCATCGGCAACGCGGTGCGCGACGCCACCGGTTTCCGCCCCCTCGACCTCCCCCTCACCCCCGCCCGCCTGCTGGAGGGACTGCAGCAATGACGTCTGAATCCGCATCCCCGGTGCGCACCGCTGCCGAAGCAGCCGCCGTGCTGGCGGCCGGGACGACCGAGCCGCGCGCCGGCGGCACCGACACCACCGCGCGCGGAAACGCCGGCCTGGCCGCCGGGCCCTTCACCGACCTGCTGGGCCTGCCCGAGCTGGGCGGGGTGGAGTGGGCCGGCGGCGGTGCGCGGCTGGGCGCCGCGGTCCCGGTGGCCCGGCTGTCCGAGCCCGACCTGGCGGCCGCCTATCCGGCGCTGGCCGCCGCGGCCGGCGCACTGGCCACCCCGCAGGTGCGGGCGGTGGCCACGCTCGGCGGCAATCTGCTGCAGCGCAACCGGTGCTGGTACTTCCGCAACCCGGCGTTCAGCTGCCGCCAGGACGGCGGCAGCGGCTGCCCGGCGCGCACCGGCGACCACCGGCACGGCACCCTCGCCGACGGGGACTGCGTCGCCGTGCACCCGTCGACGCTGGCGATGGCGCTGCTGCTGTACGGCGCCGAGGCCGAGGTGGTCGGCTCCGGCGGCAGCAGCACCCGCCCGGTCGCCGAGCTCTACGACGCCGGCTCCGCGCACGACCACGCGCTGGGCCGCGGCGAGATCCTGTCGGCGGTGCTGCTGCCGGAGCCCGTCGACGGTGAGCGCGCCGCCTACAAGCGGGCCACCGGACGCTCCCGGGCGGAGTGGCCGCTGGTGGAGGCGGTGGCCCGTGCTCTGCCCGGCGAGGGCGGGCCGAAGGTCCGCGTCGCCGCCGGCGCCGTTGCCCGCACCCCGCTGCGGCTGCACGCCGTCGAAGACGCCCTGGCCGCGGGGGCGTCCGCGGCCGAGGCCGCCGCCCGCGCGGCCGACGCCGTGGACACGGCCCGCCCGCTCCCCGGCACCCGCTACAAGTCGCCCCTCCTGCAGACCGCGGTCCGCGACGTCCTGGAGCAGGTCCTGCTCTGACCGCTGCTGTGCCCTCCCGCGCCCGCCCGGGCGCGGGCGGGCACAGCGGTTCCGGCCGCCGCGCACCGCTCCCCGCAGTCGGGCGGAGCGCGCGGATCCTGCGCGGGGTCAGACTGTCGGGCGCACCAGCCCGGTCCGGTAGGCCATGATGACCGCGTGCACCCGGTCGCGCAGATCGAGCTTGGTGAAGATGCGCGACACATACGTCTTGACCGTTTCGGTCCGCAGCACCATCGCCTCCGCGATCTCCGCGTTGGACATCCCCTCGGCGAGCAGGCCCAGGACCTCCACCTCGCGGGGCGAGAGGGCGTCCAGCGCCGCCGCCGCATCCGGGTGCACGTCCCCGGGCAGCAGCCGCTCCGCGAAGCGCCCGATGAGCCGGTGCGTGACGGCCGGAGCGACCAGCGCCTCGCCGCGGGCGACCGTGCGCACGCCGGCCACCAGTTCCTCGGGCGTGGAGTCCTTGAGCAGGAACCCGCTCGCCCCGGCCCGCAGCGCGCGGTAGACGTAGTCGTCCAGGTTGAACGTGGTCACCACGAGGACGCGGGCGGATCCGGCCGACTCCGGCCCCGCCAGCCGGCGGGTGGCCTCGATCCCGTCGAGCACCGGCATCCGCACGTCCATGACCACCACGTCGGGGTGCAGCCGCGCGGCCGCCTCCACCGCCGCCCGGCCGTCGCCGGCCTCACCGACCACCTGCAGTCCGGGCTGCGCGGCGAAGACGGCGGCGAATCCGGTGCGCACCACGGCCTGGTCGTCGCAGACCAGGACCCGGACCGGCGCAGGCGGATCCGTCATCGGGCACCCCCCAGCGGCAGGCGGGCCCGCACCACGAAGCCGCCCCGGGGCAGAGTGCCCGCGGTGAACTCGCCGCCGAGCGCGCGGACGCGCTCGCCGAGCCCGGTCAGACCGCGCCCTCCGGAGGGCAGGTCCCGGGCCGGCGACGGGCCGGCGCCCTCGGTCGTCACCTGGATATCGATCCGGTCTCCCCCGTAGTCGATCAGGACGGCCGTGGCGCGGCCGCGGGCGTGCTTGACCGCGTTGGTCAGGGCCTCCTGCACCACGCGGTGGACCGCAAGGCCGACTCCGGGTTCCAGGGCGGGCCGTTCGCCCCGGACGGCCAGTTCGACCGGCTGGCCCGCCCGGCGCACCCGCTCGACCAGCTCGTGCACCCCGTCTGCGGACGAGTCGGCGGCCGGGCCCTGCGCGGCGGCGGAGGGTCCGCCGAAAGCGTCCGGAGCGCCGGGGGCCTCCGGCCCTTCGAGCACGCCGAGAAGGCGGCGCAGGTCCGCCATCGCCTGCCGGCCGGTGTCGCTGATCCCGGAGAGGTCCGACACCAGTTCGCCGTGGCGGGAGGCGGGCAGGTACCGGGCGGCGTCGGCCTGCACGACGATGGCGGTGACGTGGTGGCTGACCACGTCGTGCAGCTCCCGGGCGATCCGGTTGCGCTCGCGGGCCGCCGCCAGCTCGGCGCCGCGGCGGCGGCGCTCCGCCTCGCCGGCGCGCCATGCCCGGATCAGCGCCCCGGCCCCCGCGAAGGCGGACATGACGAGGGAGAAGGCGACGTAGTCGGCGAGGCGCTCGGACGATCCGCGCGCGGCCAGCGCGAAGGCGAGGACCAGGTAGCCGGCCGCCAGAGCCAGCGCCGAGGGGATCCGGTGGCGGTCCTGGTGGGCGCCTGCGCTGTAGAGGGCCACGACGATGCCGACGCTGGCGAACGTCGGCGGGTAGGCGAGCACCTGGACCGCCGCGAAGCACAGGGCCGCGGCGGCGAGGCAGGCGGCGGGGTGCGTGCGGCGCGCCACCAGGGGCAGGCACTGCCCCATCACCAGGGCGAAGCCTGCGGCGTCCAGGGGGCGCTGCGGAAGCTCGCCCACCATCACGCCGTTGTCCACCAGGCCGGGGGCGAACGCCGCGGCAGCGAGTGCAAGCGCGAGGGCGCCGTCGCGCACGGTGGCGCTGGTCCCCCGCCACGCGCCGACGAGCTGCCTCGTCCCGCTCGGGAGCGCTCTTGTTCCCAGTCCGAGCACGAGCTGACTCTAGCCCACCGGCGGGCCGCAGAAGCCGGGCCGGATGGGGGGTCCCGGCCCGCCGCCGCGCACCCGCGCCCGGACGGCGGGCGCCCCGCGGCTCAGCGCGGCAGGGGAACGCCGCCGCGCCGGTAGAGGCGGCCCCGGCGCCTGGCCAGGACGAGGAAGGCGACCGTGAGAGCGCTGCACAGCAGGATGGCCACCGGGCTCGCCTCCGGCCCGGAGGCGCCCCCGGACAGCACACCGGTGCCGGTCATCGCGCCCTCGATCAGGGTTCCCGTCCCGGTGTCGACGCCCCCGGCCCCGACGCCGTAGATGCCGGCCTGGGAGACGTTCCAGGCGAGGTGCAGGCCGATGGGCAGCCACAGGCTGCGCGTGGCCGCGTAGGCGGCGGCCAGCATAAACCCCGCTTCGAGCGTGATGGCCGCGGCGCCCCAGACCGTGATCTCCGGGTTGACCACGTGCACCATGCCGAAGACCAGGCCGGAGACCCCGATCGAGCCCCAGGTGCCGAGTTTCTCCTCCAGCAGTCGGAACAGGACGCCGCGGAAGGCCAGTTCCTCGACGACCGCCACGCAGGACATCAGTCCGAGCGTGATCAGCGCCCCGTCCAGGGACCCCCACCCGGTCACCCGGTACCCGCCGAGCGCCGCGATGAGCAGGACCGTGCCGGTGAACAGGGCGAGGCCCAGGAGCGCGCCCCGGCCCAGACCGGAGGCTGCCTCGGACAGGGCCAGCTCGGTCGCGCGGCGGCGCTCCAGCCACCGGACGGCGGCCGCATAGCACCCGAGGGCGGCGGCCGCGGTGCCCACGCCCACCACCAGCGCGGTCACCGGGCCGCCGGCCGCGGCGTTGGTGATCGGCGCGCTGACGACCATGACCGCCACGAAGACCGGGAACATGATCGCGAGCCGGGTCCAGGCGGACCGCGTCCGCCCTGCCGGGGCGCCGCTGTGCGGGGCGCTCTGGGCGGCCTGCCGACCGGTCGTCTGCTGCTGCTCGTGCGGATGGCCCATGGGTCGCTTCTCCTGCTGCTCGGGCGCGCTGCGCCGCGTGGTGGCTTCGCAGCCACGCTAGGGAGGCGGCAGGGGGCGGGGCTTCCCCCCGGAGTGGGCAGCCGGGCGCCCGGGCGTGTCCCCCGTGCGAGCCACACGCGCCTCGCATGCGCTCCGCCCGGCCCGGGCGCGGGCCGGGCGGAGCGTGCCGGTCAGCAGGGGGCCGAGGTTCAGCCGCGCAGGCGGGCCCGGTGGGCGAGGTCGCGGCAGACGGCGCCGAAATCGCGGCCGGCGGCGTCGGCCGCCATGGGGAACAGCGACGTCTCGGTCATTCCGGGGGCGACGTTGGCCTCAAGGAAGACCACCCTGCCGGAGGGCTCGACGATCATGTCGGTCCGGGAGAGGTCGCGCAGGCCCAGCGCCCGGTGGGCGGCGAGCGCGGTGTCCATCGCCGCGCGGGCCGCGTCCGCGCTGAGGCGGGCGGGCGCGAAGAACTCGGTGCGGCCGGCGGTGTAGCGGGCCGCGTAGTCGTAGACGCCGCCGTCGGGCACGATCTCCACCGGCGGCAGTGCCTCCGGGCCCGCGCCGGTGTCGAGCACGGAGACCGCGATCTCGGTGCCGCCGACGCACTGCTCGATCAGCGCGGTGTCCCCGTAGGCGAAGCAGGCGACGAGCGCGGCGGACAGCTCCTCGGCGGTACCGGCCGCGGCGGCGCCGAACGCGGAGCCGCCCCGCTCCGGCTTCACGAACAGCGGGAGCCCCAGCGCCCCGGCGATCTGGTCGACCAGAGCTCGGGCCCCCAGGTCGCGGAAGACGGCCTTGGGCAGCGCCACACCGCGCGGCACCGCCACCCCTTCGCGGGCGACGGCCTCCTTGGCGGCCGGCTTGGCGAATGCGAGCCGGCAGCCGGCCGGGCGGGCGCCCACGTAGGGCACGCCGCAGAGCTCGAGGACCTCGCGGACGACGCCGTCCTCGCCGGGGGCGCCGTGCAGGACCGGGAAGACCGCGTCGGGCGGGTCGTCGGTGAGCAGGTCGAGCAGGCCGGCGTCGACGTCGGCGGTCTGCACTTCGATGTCGAGGCGGCGCAGGGACTCGGCGACGCGCAGCCCGGAGCGGACACTGACCTCGTGTTCGGGGGAGAGGCCCCCGGCCAGGACGAGGACGCGGTGGACGTCGGCCACGGCAGGGCTCCGTTTCTCAGTGGGCGGAGGGCGGGTGGTTCGGCAGGGGGGGGGTGCGGGGGTCAGGGGTGGACTGCGTACCGGTCTCCCCCGGCGGTGCACAATCCCAGCGGTATCGGGCACCCGGAGCGTCCCGTGCGGGCGCGGCTGCCGCGCCGCTGCCCGATCCCGGTTCCGGCGGCGGTGGGCCGTGCGTTCGCGCCGGGCGGCCGCATGCAGCGCCGCCGGGCCGGCCCGGCGGCGCTGCATGCGGTCACGGCAGGTCGGGCCGCGGCGCGTCGGCGCCGGATCCCGGCCGGGCCGGCGGGGATCCGAACGCGTCCCGCAGCGCCGCCTCGTTCTCGATGACGCTGACCAGCCGCCGCACGCCCTCCCGGATCTGGCCCGGCGCGGGGTAGCAGAACGACAGCCGCATGTTGCGGTGGCCCTCCGCGGAGGCGAAGAAGCCGGTGCCCGGCACGTAGGCCACCCGCTCGCTGACAGCGCGCGGCAGCATCGCCTTGGCGTCGAGCCCTTCGGGCAGTGTGAGCCACACGAAGAACCCGCCGTCCGGCCGGGTCCAGGAGGTGCCCTCGGGCATCAGCGCGTCCAGGCTCGCGAGCATGGCGTCGCGCCGCTCGCGGTACATCTCGTTGAACTCCTTGATCTGCTCCCGCCACGGGTGCTCGGCCAGGTAGCGGCCGACCACCATCTGGTTGAACGACGAGTGCGAGAGCATGGCCGACTCGGCGGCCAGCACCAGCTTGGCGCGCACCGCGGGCGGTGCGAGCGCCCAGCCGATGCGGAAGCCCGGCGACAGCGTCTTGGAGAACGAGCCGAGGTAGATCACGTTGTCCGGCGAGTCCGCGCGCAGCGCCCGCTCGGCCTCGCCGTCGTAGCGGAGCAGGCCGTAGGGGTTGTCCTCCAGGACGAGCAGCCCGTAGCGGTCGCAGATCTCCAGGACGCGGGCGCGGCGCTCGGCGGGCAGCGTGACGCCGGCCGGGTTGTGGAAATTGGGCACCGTGTAGAGGAACTTCGCGGTGCGCCCGGCGGCGGCGAGCACCGCGAGCCGCTCCTCCAGGGCCTCGGGGATGATGCCGTCGTCGTCGAGGGCGACGTGCTGGATGTCGGCCTGGAAGGCGGCGAAGGTGTTGATGGCGGTGACGTAGGTGGGCGCCTCGGTCAGGACCACGTCGCCGGGGTCGATGAAGACCCGGGTCACCAGGTCGAGGGCCTGCTGGGAGCCGACGGTGACGATGACGTCCGCGGCGGAGGCGTCGATGCCCTCCAGCGCCATCACCTCGCAGATGCGCTCGCGCAGCACCGGGTCGCCCTGCGCGGAGCCGTACTGCAGGGCGGTGGCGCCCTGCTCCACGGTGACGCGGCGGACGATGTCGCCCATCGCCTCCAGCGGAAGCGCGGAGACGTTGGGCATACCGCCGGCGAGGGAGACCACCTCGGGCCGCGAAGCGACGGCGAACAGGGCGCGGACCTCGGATGCCACCATGCCCTGGGCCCGTGCGGCGTAGGAGCCGACATAGGGGTCGATGCGCGACCCCTGGGGGCCGTCCGCGTCGTTCTGGGGCTCCGCGGTCACGGTGCACCTCCGCTCGTGGGAAGGGGCGCGGCACGACCGCGGCCGCACCCCGTCGTATCGCGCCAGTCTATGGCCGCGGCGCCCCGTAGCAGCCCTGCGGCTCCGCGCCGGGGCGGGCGCGGCCCCTCCGGGAGCCGGCTGTGCCGGCGCCGCAACCCCCTGCGGCGCAGTGCGTGCGCGGCATCACTCCACCCGCCCGGAAAAACCCGGAAAATCAAGGTCTGACCAGGGTGTTCCGCGTGGGAGCATGGACCGCCGCGGGCCTTCCCGGAGCGCTCCGCGGGCCGCGCCCGGAGCGGGCGGACCGGCCCGCCGCCGCTCGGGCGGCAGCGCGGACACGCCTTCCCGGCGGGCGCCGGGCTACGGATACCAGGGGGTGGTGCAGGTGCGGATCGCCATTGCGCAGACCGACGCGCGTCTCGGAGACGTCGAAGCGAACCTCGGCGAGGCGCGGCGGCGAATCGCCGAGGCCGCCGCCGACGGCGCCGACCTCGTGGTCTTCCCCGAACTGAGCCTGCACGGCTACGCGCTGGGCAGCGTCGCCGAGGACACCTCGGTGGAGGCGGCGGACCCGCGGATCGCCGCCCTCTCTGCGGACGGACCGGACGTGCTGGTCGGCTTCTATGAGCGCGCGGGCCTGCGCCACCACAACACCGCGGCCTACCTCTCCGGCGGCGCGGCCGTGCACGTCCAGCGCAAGCTCTACCTCCCCAACTACCTGCTGTGGGAGGAGCGCAAGCACTTCTACCCCGGCCAGCGGCTCGCCGCATTCACCGCGCCGCACGGCCGGATGGCGTCGGTCATCTGCAACGACGCCTGGCAGCCGATGGTGCCGTGGCTGGCGGCCCAGGACGGCGCCGAGGTACTGCTGGTGACGGCGAACAGCGCAGCCGTCCGCGACGCCGGGACCGTCGACAACATCGCCTACTGGCGCGACCTCGTGCGCCACATCGCGCGCATGCAGCAGTGCTGGGTGGTGTTCGTGAACCGGGTCGGCACCGAGGAGGGCACGGCGTTCTGGGGCGGCTCGCACATCGCCGACCCGGCGGGCGCCGTGGTGGCCGAGGCGCCGCTGTGGGAGCCGGCGGTGGTGGCGGCCGACATCGACGTGGCCCGTGCGCGGCAGCGCCGCCGGTCGGTTCCGCTGCTCCAGGACCCGCGGTTCGACCTTCTCGCGCGCGAGATCAGCCGGCTGCACGCCGCCGAGACTGCCTGACTCCGGCAGCCGCGCAGGCACGGCGCTGGCAGCGGCGGACCGGCGGCCTGCGGGGGGAGGCAGCGCTGCCAGCAGCGGAGGAACTCGGCTCCGGGGCGGAGCAGCACGCGTGAGTGGCGGCGGTCCAGCGGCTCCCCCGACCGCGGACCGCCGCCGAGGAACGTCCCCCCGTGTGCACACTCCCGCAGCCCTCCGACAGGCTGCGGGCACGAGCGGACTCGATGGCTCGTCCGGCGCGACCGGCGCCGGGCGGCCCAGTCCACTCCCCCGGGCCGCAGCGCGCAACGGTTGCACGGGGTTGCAACTGCGGCCGGCTGCGGCCGCGGTGCCCGGTCGGGCCCGCAGCACCAGGCTCCGCGCTGGTCAGCGGACTTCTTCGCCCCGCGCCGCGCGCACGACCGGGGCCTGGGAGCCGGCCAGCATGGCGGGTCCCACACCGGTCGCGGCCACCGCCACCCGGTCGCTGAACCGGTAGGGCCGGCTCTCCAGGACCGGTCCGAGCTTGCGGCGCAGCCGGGAGATCTCCGCGCGGACGGTGACCGGGTGCGCCTCGGACCCGAACAGGTCGCGCGAGAGCTGCGCCGCGGTGCGCCCGGCGGGGCTGCGCACCAGGGCGAAGAGCAGCTCCGCGTGGCGCACCGACAGCCGGTGCGTCCAGGTGCCGCTGTGCCCGCTCAGCGTCAGTTCGGGAACGCCCCCCAGTTCCAGGCGGAGCTCGGCGGCCGGTGAGGGGCCGGCGCTGCCGGGCCGCAGCAGCCAGCCGCCCGGCAGCGGCTCCAGGGCGCACTCTCCCAGTTCGGGGATCCACACGCCGCCGGCCTCGATCCGGCGCGGCAGGGCGACCCGGCGCACCGGCTCGGAGCGCACTGCCGCCGCAGTCCAGCCGTGCTCGTCGACGACCAGGGCGCGCTCGCGCATCCCGGCGAGCAGCGGTGCGGCGACGGCCCGCAGCTGCTCGAGGTTGGCCTGGTGGCGTTCGCGCAGGTGCGCCTCTGCCAGCTGGCTGACCGCGTTGACCAGCGCGAGGGTGGAGGCGTGCGCCGTCTCGGCGGGTCCGGTGACGTCGATGGCGCCGAGCATGCGCCCGTCGCGCGGGTCGCGCACCGGCGCGCAGGCGCAGGTGAGCCGGTGCAGGCTGCGTATGTAGTGCTCGGCGGAGTAGACCTGGACCGGGCGGCCGACGACGAGGGCGGTGCCGATGGCGTTGGTGCCGATCCGCCGCTCGTCCCACACGGAGCCTTCGACGAGGCCGGCCGAGTCGGCGAGCCGGCGCATGTCGCCGCTGCCGTCGCGCCACAGGATCGCGCCGTGCGGGTCGGCCACGAGCATCACGTGGCCGGCGTTGTCGGCGGCGCCGAGCAGCGCGCCGCGGATCAGCGGCAGTACCTCGGTCAGCGGGGAGGCCTGGCGGCGCATCCGCACCTGCTCGTAGCGGAAGTCGGGCGAGGGGCGGCGGTCGTCGGGGTCGGGCCCGGACTGCCGCATCCGGTCCCAGGAGTCGGCGATCACCGGCCGTGGGCTGATCGGCGGCCGCGCTCCGCTCAGCGCGGCATCGTAGACCTGCTGGAGCAGGCGCGCGTGGCGCCGCGGGTCGGCTCCGGCCGGCAGGGCGATGTCGAGCGGCTGGGCGCTCACCGGCCCTCCTTCCCGTGATCGGCGGACGGTGGTCGAAGCCCACATCATCACCATCCGTGACCGCGCTGGCAACCCGGGCAGCGCAGCCGTGGGCGGCTTCCTGCCCGGGTGTCCGGTATCGCCGCTGGCTGCGGCCTTCCAGGCGAAGCGGACCCGCCTTTGACCGGAGCATGGGGCGATCTTGCGACGTGCACACTGTGGCGGAGCGCGAAAATCCGGATGCATTGGGTGATAGTTGCGGGGAGATCAGGCTGTATGAACCGGTCCCGAACGGAGGTTCCCGATGCGCGCACGATGCCCGGCGGCCGCAACCGCGCTCATCGCCGCTGCGGTGCTGGCCTTGACCGGGTGCGGAGAGGACCGGACGCTCGACACGGCGCGGGCCACCGTCGGCGAGCTGTCGTCCTCGCTGCTGCGCCCCAAGGCGGAGCAGGCGTTCGAGCGCAAGGGCCACCCGATCGCCGGCCGGCTGGAGTGCACGGCCGACCGCGACAACGAGAAGGCCGTCCAGGTGGACTGCGCCGGCGTCACCCGCGACGAGGAGCAGGCGGAGTTCACCGCGCAGATGGACTACTCCCAGCTGGCCGGGCGCGACGCCGGCGATGACGGCCTCGCCGGCCGCTTCATCGGGCGCGTCGCCGGCGAGGAGGTCTACGTCATGAACTGCTTCTCCTGCAAGCCCTCCCCGGCCGAGGCGAGTACGGAGGCCGAGGCGAAGGAGAAGCGGGAGAAGGAGAAGGCCGAGGAGTCGGGGCAGGGCGCCCAGGAGGGCCCCGGGTCCCCGGGCGCATAGCCCCAGCCGGTCCCCCGGCCGTTCGCCGCCCCGCGCAGCTGCGCGGGGCGGCGTTCGCGTGTCCGGCCCGCTTTCCGAGCCGGCGGCGGCGCGGCGGTTCGGCTTCGCCCTCGTGCAAGTTTCCGTTCCTACATACACTTGCCAACCCGGAAAGTAATTGCCATCCTGGATACACACTTACCCCCGGCAGTCAGGGAGACGCCCATGGACCGGAACGAAGCCGCCGAAGCGCTCGCCTCGGCGGAGGACGCGAACCGGCATACCGCCCGCAGCGGCAGCTGGTACGTGACCTACTGCGGTATGAACGCCGCCGTCTCGGCGGCCTGCACATTCGCCATCGGCATGGCCACCGCCCCCTGGGGGCCGGGCGCCGCGACCGCGGTGCTGCTCGCCGCAATGGGCGCCCTGACCGTCTACGGGATCCGGCGCCCGGTCACCCCGCACGGCTTCGCCCGCCTGCACGGAGGCTGCATGGCGGTGTGGGGGGCGCTGTACGCCACCGCTATCGTCACGGGGTTCACCGCGTTTCCGCAGAACGCCGCCTGGTGGGGGCCGGCAGCACTGGCCACCGCAATCCCGTTCGCCGCGGCGGGCGCACTGAGTGCGGCGCGGGCCCGGAGGGCCCTGTGACCCGGCACCCGCGCGCCCAGCTCGACCCGGTGATCCACGCGCCGGCCCGGTTCTCGGTCGCCGCCGCCCTCGCGGCAGCCGACGAGGTCGAGTTCCGGTTCGTGCGCGACTCCGTCGAGCTCTCCGACTCGGCGCTGTCCAAACACGTCTCCACGCTGGAGGAAGCGGGCTACGTGCGGGTCCGCAAGGGGGCGGTGGGGCGGCGGCCGCGCACCTACCTGAAGCTCACCGAGGCGGGGCGGGAGGCGTTCACCCGCCATGTCGGCGCCCTGCGCTCCATCGCCGAGGGCGCCGCCATCCCTCCCGCCGGGGCCTCCGGTGCGGACTGACCGCCCCGGGCGCCGCGGCGCCCGGGGTCAGCGGACGCCCAGGCGCTCCAGTGCGGCCGGGACCGAGCGGGCGCGGCGCGCGAAGTCGTACCAGGGGTCGGCGGCGGCGCGGTCGCCGAAGGTCCGGACCGTCCACGCCCGAGCCGTACCGAGGCCGTCCAGCTCGCCCCAGGCGATCGGGGTGGCCACCGGCGCATCCGGCAGGGCGCGCACGGCGTAGGGCGCCACAGCGAGCTGGGCGTAGCCGTTGCGCAGGTAGTCGATGAACAGCCGTCCGTGCCGGGCGTTCTTGCGCAGGGCGGTGGTGAGCTCGTCGGGGCGCCGTGCGGCCACGCGCTCGGCGACGGCGCGGGCGAAGTTCCGGGCGTCGCCCGTGTCGATCTCGCGCCGGATCGGGCAGACAACGTGCAGGCCGCGCGATCCGGTCGTCATCGGGTAGCCGATGAGGCCGAGCCGGTCGAGCTCGTCGCGGACGTCGTAGGCGGCCGCGCGCACGGCGGCGAAGTCGCCGCTGCCGGGCGGGTCGAGATCGAAGACGATGCGGTCGGGCGTGCGCGGCCGGTCGACCCGGCTGAGCCAGATGTGCAGCGGGAAGGCGTCCATATCGGCGAGCCAGGCCAGCGTGGAGGCGTCCTGGCAGACCAGCACGTCGGCGGTGCCGCCGTGCTCGCGGGGGACCTCGGCGGAGGCGACCCAGTCGGGGGTGCCCGGCTGGCGGTTCTTCACGAAGAACCCGTCCGAACCGATGCCGTGCGGCCAGCGCTGCACGGCGACGGGGCGGTCGCGCAGGTGCCGCAGCTGGGCCTGGGCCGTTGTGCGGTAGTGCTCGGCGAGCTCGCGCTTGGTCACCCCGCTCGCGCCGAACAGGACCTTGTCCGGGTGGTGCAGGTCGACCACGGTGCCGCCCAGGGCCGCCCGCCGGTGCGGTTCCATGCCCGGTGTGTACCCGCTCGTCCGCCCTTCCACCCGGCCGCCCGCTGCGTCTCCGGACGCCCGGCGCTACAGCGGGCGGCACCCCCGCGGCGGTGCAGCCCTCCCGCGGGCGCCGGCGGCAGATCAATACGCAGATCAGCGCGGAAGAATGGCGGCGTTGCACACTGCAGCACTTTCAGAAAAACCGAAAAGAAACCTTCTAGTCCCCTTGACCGTCTGTACACGCACCAATACCTTCGTGTCAGTCGGAGCAAATGCGAATACCGGGCCCGCCCTTTCACCCCCGACCGCCGGCCCCCCGGCGCCCGCCCTGACGTCTCACCCGGGCCCCCGCCCTGAGAGGCCGAACCTCCCAGGCCACCGGGCATCCGCTCCGTCCGGGGCACCTCGCGCTCCGCGCGGCCACGCACCGCCGGAGCACTGCGGCACCCCGCCCACCCCGCTCCCGCGCGCTGTCCGCACCGGCGCACGCCGCACCCTGCGGCGCCGCGCGCGGAAATGAACGAGAAGGGCCGATTGCTTATGTCTTCCCGTCCCCCCGTTTCCGCACGGCGGACCTCCGCCACGCGCAAGGCGCTCACCGTCGCCGCCGCAACGCCGCTGGTATTCGCACTTATGCCGGTGGCCGCGGCCAGCGCCCACGGATACGTGTCCGCGCCCCCGAGCCGGCAGGCCCAGTGCGCCGCCGGCACCGTGGAGTGCGGGCCCATCCAGTGGGAGCCGCAGAGCGTGGAAGGCCCCAAGGGCCTGACCAGCTGCAGCGGCGGCAACGAGGCGTTCTCCGAGCTCGACGACGACTCCAAGGGCTGGGCGGTCACCCCGGTCGGCAGCTCGGCGGACTTCACCTGGACCATCACCGCCCGCCACTCCACCAGCACCTGGGAGTACTACGCGGACGGCGAGAAGGTGGCCGAGTTCGACGACGGCGGCGCCCAGCCGGGCAGCACCGTCGAGCACAACGTCGACCTGAGCGGCCAGAGCGGCGACACCAAGGTGCTCGCGGTCTGGAACATCGCGGACACCGCAAACGCCTTCTACGCCTGCGTGGACGTCAACGTCGGCGGGTAGGCACCGCCCTGGCGCGGCCCCCACCGCACACGCCGGGGGCCGCGCCAGACCAGCATCCGGCGGCACAGCACGCATCCGGTACCGCCCGGAAACCGCATCTTGCCCCATCCGGAACGCCGTCCGTGCCGGCGCCCCGGACCGCGCCGGGCCAGGCCGCTCGGCAGCCGGAGCGCCGAGCAGGCCCCGCGCTCCGCGCCCTCGGCCGCATCGGCGCTGAACCTGCCACTGCACCCCTGAGCGGGAAGTCCCGTACGGCGCCCCGCCCCGATCCCCCGGGGCGGGGCGCCGCCGTGCTCCGGATGCGCGCTGCGCCCGCGGCAGGTCCGGCGCCGGCGACGCGCGAGGGTGTCTGCCTCTGATCCGGTCGGGGCGGCGCGGACGCGTACGCTCGGTCCAGGGGTGTGCCCGGTGGGGCCCGCGGGACCGGTGCGCAGAGCGCCGGCGCCGCGCGCCGCGCGAGCCGGCCGGCCACTCTCCCGCCCCGTCCGCGGGGAATACGCGACCGAGCTGCACGGGGCGCGCAGTGCGCGTCGTGCGACCGACCGGAAGAGGCCGATGTGAAGACGTCGATCGACACCGTGCCCGGGTGGCTGTCTGAGGGCGAGCTGGACTGGGCGCGCGAGCGCCTGCCCATCCTCTACGTGAACGCCGTCCCCGTGCGGGTGGACGACGCGGGCGCGGTGACCAGCGTCGGCCTGCTGCTGCAGGCGCTGCCGGACCAGACGTTCAGCCGCGCCGTCGTCTCCGGGCGGGTGCTCTACCACGAGCGCATCCGCGACGCGCTGCTGCGCCACCTGGAGAAGGACCTGGGCCCGATGGCGCTGCCGAGCATCCCCGCGTCGCCGCAGCCGTTCACCGTCGCCGAGTACTTCCCCACGCCCGGGGTGACGCCGTACCACGACCCGCGCCAGCACGCCGTCGCACTCGCCTACGTGGTGCCGGTCACCGGCGACTGCCGGCCGCGCCAGGACGCCCTCGACCTCGTCTGGTTCACCCCGGAGGAAGCGGCGGGACCCGACGTCCAGCAGGAGATGAGTGCCGGGCAGGGGGTGCTGGTGCGCCAGGCGCTGGCCTATGCCGGACGCCTCACCTGACGGAGCGTCCCGCCGGGCCCCGCGCTGCTGCGCCCGCGCAGCAGCGCCGCCGTCTCCGGGCTCCCCGCACCGCCGGATCGGGCGCCGCGCGGGGCCCGCACGCGCAGTCAGAGCAGAGGTTGGTGCGCCAGTCACCCTGGCTTGACCGGCCCGCGGGTAGACCCCCTCCCGATGCGCAGCGAGCACCGTCCGCGTCCGCGCGGCCGGTGCCCCCAGGTGCGCGCAGACTCCATGCCGAGGGGGAAGCGTTCGATGACAGAGCGATACGGATCGCCCGACGGAGGCGAACCGACCACCACGACCACCGCCGGCGCCGCAGTGGGCAGCGACCAGAACTCGCTGTCCGTCGGCCGCAACGGGCCGATCGTCCTGCACGACGCCTATCTCATCGAGAAGATGGCGCAGTTCAACCGGGAGCGGGTGCCCGAGCGGGTGGTGCACGCCAAGGGCGCGGGCGCCTACGGCGAGTTCACCGTGACCGGCGACGTCAGCGGCTACACCCGGGCCGACGTGTTCCAACCGGGCCGCACCACCCCGATGCTCGCCCGCTTCTCGACCGTCGCCGGCGAGCAGGGCTCGCCGGACACCTGGCGGGACCCGCGCGGCTTCGCGCTGAAGTTCTACACCCGCGACGGCAACTACGACATGGTCGGCAACAACACGCCGGTCTTCTTCATGCGCGATCCGATGAAGTTCCAGGACTTCATCCGGTCGCAGAAGCGGGACCCGCGGACCGGGCTGCGCGACCACACCATGCAGTGGGACTACTGGTCGCTCTCCCCGGAGTCGGCGCACCAGGTCACCTGGCTGATGGGCGACCGCGGCCTGCCGAAGACCTACCGGAACATGGACGGCTTCAGCTCGCACACCTACCAGTGGGAGAACGGGGCCGGGCGGCGCGTGTGGGTGAAGTACCACTTCCTCACCGACCAGGGCAACGACTTCCTCACCCAGGCGGAGGCCGACCGGCTCGCCGGCGCCGATGCCGACTACCACCGGTCCGACCTGTACGCGGCGATCGACCGCGGCGAGTACCCGTCGTGGACGCTGAAGGTGCAGATCATGCCGGAGGAGGACGCCGCCGGCTACCGGTTCAACCCGTTCGACCTGACCAAGGTGTGGCCGCACGGCGACTACCCGCTGATCGAGGTCGGCCGGATGACGCTGAACCGGGTCCCCAGCGACTTCTTCATCCACGTGGAGCAGGCCGCGTTCGAGCCGTCGAACCTGGTGCCGGGCATCGGCCCCTCCCCGGACAAGATGCTCCTGGGCCGGCTGTTCTCCTATCCGGACACGCACCGCTACCGGATCGGCGTCAACTACAACGAGCTGCCGCCCAACCGGCCGCAGGCGCCGGTGCGCTCCTACTCCAAGGACGGCCACATGCGCCACTTCGTCCCGGAGACGGGCGCGGTGTACCACCCCAACTCGTTCGGCGGCCCCGACGCCGGGGAGCAGGCGGGCACCGATCCGGTGGGCTGGCGGGTCGAGGCGGCCGACCTGGTGCGCGAGGAGTACGCGCGGCACCGCGACGACGACGACTTCGTCCAGCCGCGCGCGCTGATCCGCGACGTCATGGACGACGCGGCCCGCGCCCGCCTCGTCAGCAACGCTTCGGAGCACATCTCCACGGTGACCGACGAGGGCGTGGTCGAGCGCTCGCTGGCCTACTGGCGCGCCATCGACCCCGGAATCGGCGACCGCATCGCGGCAGCCCTGCGCTGACCCGCACGCCGGCGCCCCGGCCCCGGTGCGGGTCCGGGTGCGCCGGTGTGGCGGTGCGCCGGGTGCCGCCGGTCGGGTCCGACACGCCGGAAAACCGGCCGGGGAGTGCTTTCGGTGCTTCCAGCGAAGATGTTCCCGAATCAGGTCCGCGCAGGCAGCGGCAGCGTCTAGGGTGGCGGCCATGCGGCTCGGACTCGGCACTCGGCAGGCGGCTGCGGCGGCGTACCGCGCGCGGCTGCCCCGCTGCCCGTCCCGCCGCACGCGCGGTCCGGCCCGGCCGGAAGCCGGCGCCGCTGCCGGGGCGCGCGGCGGCCGGCCGGGAAGCCCCGGCGCAGCTCTTCCGACGCCCGCCGGAGCCTCCGGGTGAGCGCCCGCCCTCCGGTATCCGACCGGCGGGCCCGCTCGGCAGGCGCCGCCGCGCGCCTGATCGCCGGGCACGGCTGCGCCGCCGCGACCTGGGAGTCCGTCGGCGCATCCGCCGGGGTGGACGCCGCTGAGGTGCGCGGCCTGTTCGGCGGCCGCTCCGCCCTCATCGACGCCGCGGTCCGCCGCGCCGGCGGCCCGGACGGCCGCACCGACGCGGCGTGGATCGACGCCGCACTGCACTGCGCCTCAGGTGCCGAACAGCTGCGGCTCCAGGCCGAAGGCACCGGCCGCATGCTGCACGGCGCAGCCCGCGTCCTGGAGGGCGTGCGCCTCTCGGCGGCCGACGATCCCGACGCCGCTCACGTGTGGCGCTGCGATCTGGGGCGGCGCCGCTCCGTCGCGCGCCTGCTCGCCGTCGCCCTGTCCGCCAAGGCCCCTCTGCGCCCGGGGCTGACCGCCGACCGCGCCGCCGACGTCTCGCTCACCGTCCTCGGCCCCGAGGTCTACGCGCTCCTCACCGACGACCGCGGCTGGTCCCACCATGCCTGGACCGCCTGGTCCCGCGGCGCCCTGACCCGCCTGTTGTGCCCGGCGGCGCGGAGCTGACCGCTGGAGCTCGGCGGCCAGCGCCGTGCCCGAGCCGCGGGCAGCCTGCCGAAGCACCGGAAGCCGTTCTCCGGGCCCCACCCGCGCACCGCCGGGAGGCGGCCGGTCCGGCGCCCCCAGCCGCGGCCCGGACCTGCTGAGCACCGCCTGAGCGCCGCCCGTCCGCAGGCGGACCGTCCCGGCCCCTCCCCCGGACGGGGCCGCCGCAGAGCAGACGGGGAGGCGGTGCCGGGCGCAGGGATGCCGCCGGACGCGGCTGCCCCGCTGCTGCGGCCCGGGGCGCGCGAACGCGGCAGCGTGCCGCGCACGTCGACCACCGCGGGGCTGCGGCCACCCTGATCACTGCGGCACTCGACGGGTGCAGACCGCTGCGCCGCCGCAGGCACTGCTCAGCCGGCGCCGCGCACACGGCCCCGGACACGCCGCGGGCCGGCCGCCGGACCGGCGGTCGCCGCAGCGTCCGGAACGGCACCCCGCAGAGCCGGACACGGAGTTCCCGGCGCCGGCGCTGCGGGGCGGGCGAGGGCAGGGGACCTGCGGTGCGCTCCGCGGCCGGCCTACTCTTCGAGGTCGATCTTGCGCTGGAGGAACTCCTCGCGGGAGATCTCTCCGCGGGCGTAGCGGTGGCGGAGTTCGTCCAGGACGGTGTCCCGGTGGGCCGGCGGCGGGGCGGCCTGCTGCGGGGGGAGCTGCAGGCGGGTGCGCGCCGCGGTGATCAGGACGCCGACGAGCAGCCCGATGAGCAGGGCCAGGCCCCCCACCAGTACCGGACTCATGGCCTCCGCTCCTCCCGCTTGCCCGCTCACCCCACGATAGCCCGGACGCCTGTGCGCCGGCCGCGCCGCGGGCGCGGTCTCACCGCGGGCGCGGGACGGCGTCGATCGCGAGCGCGGCGGAGATGTAGGCGGCCACGGCGTGCGCGGTGGTGATTCCGCGCAGGTGCTCGGCGCGCGCGGCGTAGCCGGGGAGGCCGGTGTGGCGGCCCGCAGCCACGGCGCCCGCGGCGAGCAGGCCGGCGAAGGGGAAGCGGTCGAGGAAGCTGTGGCCCGAGTCGTCGAACGGCACCAGGGCGGCGCCGGGGATGCGCTCCGCCGCGGCCGCTCCCGCCGGGCGGACGGCGCGCAGGTCGCGGGCTCCGGACAGCACGGCGGTCGGCCACGCGAACGACTTCTGGGCGGCTTCGATGTCGAACGCCGGACCCGCATAGGAGGGGCGGCCTTCGGCGAGGGCGTCGAAGGTGCGCGCGGTGTCCAGCGGGCGCCCGTCGGGCTCGATGCCGTGCAGGTCGCGGAACCAGATGTCGGCGACCAGGTCGAACTCCATCACGCAGGGCACGGTCTCGGTGGTTTCCTTGCCGGCCAGGCGCTGCACCCGCTGCCAGGCGTTCCAGCGGCCCCGGGCGGCCGCGGCGAGGAGGCGCTCCACCCCGCGCGCGCCGGTGAACTCGTAGACGACCGGCAGCACGGTCGCTGCCTCGGCCCGGTCGACGGCCCCGTCGGCGGTGAGCTCCCGGAGGAGGGCGGCGCACTGCTCGGTGGCGGGGTCGCCGCCGTCCCACAGCAGCCGGCGGACGTGGGCGCGGGCCAGCTCGAAGGAGTCGCTGGAGGTGATGGCGCTGTCGAGGACCAGTCCGGCCACCCGGTCGGGGTGGCGGTGGGCAAACAGCTGGCCCAGGTAGCCGCCGTAGGAGGAGCCCCACACGACGGCGCGGTCGATGCCGGCTGCGTCGAGGACGGCCGCCAGATCATCGGCCGCGGCGGTGGACGTGACCGCCTCGGGCGGCAGGCCGGCGCCGCCGTCCCGGAGGCGGGAGAGGCCGACTCCGCGGTGCTCGGCCATGACGGTGTCGAATCCGCGGGCGCCCGCCTGCTTGCGCACCCGGTGATAGGGCGCGACCGAGGCGAGGCCCGGCCCGCCGGGGATGATGAGCAGCGGTGTGCCGCCGTCGGGGCCTTCCCGGACCCACCGGAGGTCGAACTCCTCATCCGTATCCTCGTGCAGCGGGCGGCGCACCGTGTGCACCGAGGGCAGGCGGAGCAGGCGCTCGATCAGCTGATCGCGGTTGGGCGGCATGGCCGCATCCTCGCGCAGCGCTCCGGCCACCGGCAACAGAACAGCAGGATCACCCGCCACTCCACCACCGCTCACCGGCCCCAAGGCACGCCCGGCCGGTTGCGGCCAGCCGCCGGGGAACCGGGCAGCGCGGCGGCCCGCTGGGCCCTGCGCGCCGGCCCGCCGCTGGGCCGCTCCGACCGCGGTGCGTATCGCGACGACGCCCGCGGGACGTGCCGGGCGCCCGCGGCTGAGGGCCGATGGCGCGGGGCCGCGGGCCGGGCGCGTGCCGTCCCGGCCCGGCGAAGCGGGCGCAGCGGCGGATCCCGCGCCGCATCGGTGCTGCAGGGAGCGGCTGGCCGGCGGCCGCACGCGCCCAGGAGCGCGGGCTCAGCTGCTCCGCGGCGGGCCGCGGACGATGGAACACGGGCGCCGTGCGGCCAGCACGGGGGTTCCTGAGGTGCCGCCGCCAGCGCGGTTACCGCCCGTGTTCGCCCGTGTCCGCGCCGCGAGCACCCGTTGCGCACGGACCGCACCCATCGCGCCCCTTCCGGGCCTCGCTCCGGGGCGGCCGCAAAAAGATGCGCCCGGTGCGCCGCAGGCCGGGCGCCAGGTGGGCAGGAGCGCGCTGCGTCCTCGGCCGCAGCGGCCGCACGGCGCCGGCCGCCGGACAGCCCGGCTCCGCCGGATCACGGCCGGTTCGGGCCGCGGCCCCGGCAGCCCTGCGCGGCCAGGCGGGTGCCGGCAGCGAGGATCGCGCGAGCACGCAGCGGTGTGCCGGGAGGCTGCGCCGGGCTCGGCGGCGCGATCGCGCGCCGGTCCTCAGGAGTCGCGGCGGCGCGGGCGGTCGGGGCGGGTGCGGTCCTGGTCGGGGTAGGGCAGCAGGGCCATCTCGCGGGCGTTCTTGATCGCGGAGGCGAGCAGGCGCTGCTGGCGGGCGGAGACGCCGGTGACGCGGCGGCTGCGGATCTTGCCGCGGTCGGAGATGAACTTCCGCAGCAGGTCGGTGTCCTTGTAGTCGATGTACTCGACGCCCTTGAGGGGGTTCGCCTTGGGGCGGGTGCGCACGGGACGGCGCTGTCGGGGCATGGGCTCCTCCGTAAGCGGTAGGGGTCGGGTCCGGGCCGGGCGGGGCGGGGTGCCGGGGGCGCGGGCCCTCGGCGCGACGGCACCATGGTGGCGGCCGGCCCGGCCGCGGAACAGGAGCGACACGCTGCCACGCCCGCCCCGCTGGCGGTCCAGGGCCGTTGACAGACCGGTACCGACGGCTGATTCTCCGTGGAGAGGGAGGTGACGCTGATGGCTGGATGCTCCTGCGGGCACGGCTCTTCGTGCTCCTGCGCGGCCGGATGCTCCTGCGGCTGCAACGGCTGAACAACACCGACCGAACCCCGCCCCTTCCCCTGAGGGAGGGGCGCCTTCGGTTCCCGCGCCCCGCTTGCGGGGACTGCCCCGCCGCCGGCGCCCGGGCTGCGGCGCAGCCCAACCGCGGCAGCAAGGCCGCTGCCCCGGCGCGGGACGAGTGGGGATGGACACCGACCAGCGGCGCGCCCGCACACCGGGAGCAGCGGCCTTAAGCCGCACTCCACCGTGGGCCACGGCGCACGCCGGGTCAAGGCCCGGTCGCGCAGGGGCGCGGCCGCAATTGCATCGGACGCCGCGCCGAAACCGTGTTTCCGCGCCTTTCGCACCGCCCGTACCGGTCGGGCGTTTTCACACCGCGCACCGCACTGCGCACCCCTTGTAGCCGAATGGCGCCCTGCGTAGACTCTCCGCGCGCTCGGCCCCCGCCGGCCGCGCGGCCGCTCCGAGCGCAGCGCAGCAGGGGCCTCCGGGTCCCCGCTCACCCTGTCCCCCGCTCACAAGGAGATGCGCATGCTGCACCAGCCCCCCTCGCGCCGCCTGCTCCGCGCTGCGCCCGCCGCACTCGCCGCCTCGGCCGCTCTGGTCGCCGGCGCGGCCGCACCCGCAGCGGCCGGCGATACCGCGCCCGTCCAGCAGGCCGTGCTCACCTACGACGCGTCCGGCGCCGCCGAGTTCACCGATGCGGTCGACGCCGGCGCTGCCGAGTGGAACGCGGCGGTGGACTCGGTCGAGCTCGTCCCCGCCGAAGACGGCGCGACCGCGGAGATCACCGTCACCGCGACCGACGGCTGGCCGATGGCGACGCTCGGCCCGGTGCGGCCCGGCGGGTCGGCCTGGGTGGAGATGGGGCGCCAGGCGATGGACGAGGGGCACGACCCGGTCCGCGTCGCCGCCCACGAACTCGGCCACAACCTCGGGCTGCCCGACGTCAAGCCCGGCCCCTGCTCCTCGCTCATGTCCGGCGCCAGCGCGGGGACCGACTGCGACAACGCCACGCCCGACGCCGAGGAGAGCGCCCGCGTCGAGGAGCTGTACGGCTCCGGCGCGGCCGGCGAGCTGCCCGCCGACGGACGCGTGCTCGTCGACGCACCCTGACCGCGGGAGCTCTCCGGCGCACCGCGCAGAATGCGCCCCCGGACCCGCGCGGGTCCGGGGGCGCCTGCGTGGCGGGCGCTGCAGCGCCCGCCGCGGGTCAGCAGCCGGCCAGGACCTCCTCCAGCGCGCCGTGCTCAGCGTCGTCGACGGTGAGGTCGTAGGCGTGCTTGGAGGCGACCCAGGACGCGGCGTAGTCGCACTCGATCTCGGTGCGCGGAGGCATCCACTCGGCCGGGTCCTTGTCGCCCTTCTCGCTGTTGATCGACGCGGTCACCGCCCACAGCTGCGGGTTCTCCACGTCGTTGGCGAACTCGGTGCGCCGCTCCGTGGTCCAGGTGTCCGCACCGGACACCCACGCCTCCTTGAGCGGCACCATGTGGTCGATGGAGATGTCGGAGGGGACGTCGGAGGTCTCGCCGTCGAACTCGCTGAACCAGCTGCCCGCGGTGGGGTAGCAGTCGTTGCCGGTCTCCACGCCGTCGCCGTCGCGCCGCAGCACGTACTCGCGCGCGTTGCAGTTGCCCTCCACCGCGTTCCAGTGCGGGAACAGGGAGCGGTCGTAGGGCGAGTCCTCCTGCTCCTCGCGGACCTCCAGCTCCGCGAGGAGGCTGGACGCCTCCGACGCCGAGGGGATGTTGGGCGGGATGCCGGCCGCGGAGGGCCCGGCGGCCGGGGTTGCCTCGGTGGCGGGATCGGCCGCCGCGGGGATCGCCGCGAGGAGCGCCGCACCTGCTGCTGCGGCGACGAGGGGCGCTGCGATGCTGAGGCGTTTCCGGGTGGCGGATCGGGGGGTTCTGTGCGCCATGCTTCTCCGTTTCGGGATTGAGCGGGTTTCCCGGACCCTCCGAGACTGGCGCGCCCGGGGCCGGAGCGCAACGACCCCCGGTGAATGTCCGATGACTTCCCGGAGCGGGCGGTGGTGGCGGGCGGAGGGCGCGCCGCGCCGCCGCCGGGCCGGCCGTCCCCGGGGGCCCTCCGCCGACGGATGCTCCGCCCGTCCGGTTGTCCACAGATGTCCCGCCTGCCCTCCCCCAGCGCACGGCTGCGGAGGATCCTCGTCTCCACCGGGAGGCTTCCCGGGCCGCAACAGGGAAGGAACCCACCGATGGACCGAGTCCGATCCCGCTTCGCCGCCGCGTGCGCGGCCCTGGCCGCCCTGCTCGCGGCCAGCGCAGCCGCGCCCGCCGCCCCGGGGGCACCGGGCGCGCCTGGCCGGAGCGCGGCTGACCTGAGAGGGGCCGCCGTGCCCGGCGCCGACAACCCGCCCAGCACCGCACCACCGCCGCCGGCCGCGGGAGGCGCGGGAGGCGCAGGCCCGCGCGAGCCGGAGCCGCCGGCCCCGCCGGGCGGCGCCGCAAGCGGCAGCGCACCCGCCGGCGCCGGCGAAAGCCCGATCGACGGGTTCGCGATCGGCTATGTGCCCGAGGGCGCCGGCGCCTCCGCGGGCGACACCGAATACGAGTGGGGCGGCGCGGCGTTCACCCAGCGCGTGTGGGAGACCCGGCTGCCCTCGGGCGGGTACCGCCCCGGCATGCAGGTGCTCGTGGTGCGCGGCGGCCACCTGGACTCGCTCGAGGCGCTGCGCGGCTTTCTCGCCGAGTACCACGAGCGCGACCCCGCCGACTGGCCGCTGGAGCCCTTCGACCGGGCCGAAGGCCCGGGCCTGATCGGCACGGCCGAGGTGTTCTGGCTCGTACAGCCCGGCACCGCGGTCGAGGTGCGGGATCCGTCCGGCGCTCTCGGCCGGGCCGAACTCGCCCGCACCGCCGAGCACATCCGCAGCCGGTGAGCCTCCGCCTCGGCCGGCCCGGGGGTTGCCGCGCCCGCGAGGGCGCGCCGCCCGGCCCGCCGCGCCGCAGCGCGGCGGCAGGCCCGCCGCCGGCGTCGCCGCCCGCTACCGC